>NZ_JBIUAT010000049.1:0-13932 GCF_044547685.1 Acinetobacter sp. NPDC052428 | reverse complement strand
TCTCTAGAAAGTCAACCAGTAATGAAAACTATTTTTAAAATTTCTTTCTAAAACCCAACTTAGTCAAACTTAACTAAGTCACTGTTTTATCAGAATTTTTAATCTTCATCACCGCCGATGGATGTGCATTCTACAGGATTCCCAACCCAATACAACCCTTATTTTTAAATAATTCAGCAAAATCATCACGATTGTTTATTTATTCTACAAAAATCGCGCTTTTCTTCATTTCTTGAGCATTAAAGGGACTGAATTGGATAAATGACTTAATCTTTTTTCAGTTTTATTCTGTTCTTGAAAGCGTAAAGGCCGGCAATCTATGTATTCACAATAACCCCCTTCCCCATTTTCGGTTTCTTCATTTATTTTCACTTGATAACTAAAACTTCCTACATAGCCCGCTGCCAGGCCAAATTTAAAATCTCCACGACTTTGACCTTGTACCCAGATACAAGTACCGTCTGCATTTTCATAACACCATTCAAATTCGCGCGGCAAATACATACTTTGCCGATTGGGTGTCGTGACACACGGATAAACACGATGAACTTTAAAATAAACTTTTCGATCGAACATTTGGGTCCGCATGTTTTTTAAATCACGGAGATATATCCGCGACTGAACAATACGATTAAAACCATCCCGAATCTGCGCCAACAACAGTTGCCTGTTTTCACTGAGATTAATAATTTGATAAGTCAGGAAGGCCAAAGGTAGATAAGGAAAGTTAAAACTCCGCGCGTATTCAAAGCTTCCAAGACCATCGATCGTATATTGCTGCGCTTTATAGCTCACCGTTCCCTGACAATGACATAGCAAAGACCAGTGATCTGCCAAGGAAAACCGCATTTGGGTAAAATGAGAAATCAGTTGAGTGGTTTGAATATTTAAATCAAAACTGAGTTCCGAGTCAGAACGCTGCAAACGAAAATTTGAAAAACTTCCGCTCAATTGCTCACGATCCAGAAACTGAAACAGACCTGATCTAAAATGACAGTCCTGCTTGACCGAATAGTGATGCAATTGTCCCACCATATGTGGGCTCGAACTGCAAATCACGGTGGCGGTGTCTAAGGCTGTGGTTTCGATTGCACTCGGGTTTGCCAGCATGGGTGCATTGGGTTGCCCGATAATACTCATAAAGTTTAAATAATAGAGCGGTGCCGGAAGCCCGGGGATCATCAAACCTTGATGAATAATTTTATATTTTGAGGTAGGACCATGATAGGCGGGATAGCGCGAAACAGCAGGAGTCTGATTTAGCTGTTTCGAACAATCTAGAAAATCTTGAAGAAACCGCATCTCAGACTCCTTATATTTTTATAATGTACTCGATCTTTTTGCCATAAAGGTGGTTACAAAACCAGACAAGGCATAGAGAATAGAAATGACCAGAATGCCGACAGGAATATTATAAGTCATCGCCGCAAAGACGAATACGGCAATTGGTAGGACAAAAAATGGAACCCGTTTCCGCTCTACCGTTTTGAATGAATAATATTTGATATTGGAAATCATCAACAAGCCTACCGCAATGATGACCACTGCATTAATGACCTGAAGAGAAGGTTCACGAATATCAAAGATTTCTGGAAAATCCAGACCGACCCAGACCAGTGACACAATCATGATGGCAGCTAGAGGACTTGCCACACCGATAAAATAACGTTTATCGACCACACCAATCTGTACATTGAAACGTGCCAGACGGAAAGCAGCACATGCGGTATAAACAAAACAAGCCGCCAGACCAATACGGCCCAAATCACTCAAGCCCCAGCTATACATCAAAATAGCGGGAGCCACACCAAAAGCCAGCATGTCAGAAAGCGAGTCAAACTGTTCGCCGAAAGGACTTTGTGCACCAATGGCACGTGCCACACGGCCATCTAGTCCATCCAGTAATGCCGCAATAAAGATCGCATAAATAGCTTGCTGAAAATCACCATTCATACTGGCAATAATCGAGTAGAAACCTGACAACAACGCTGCCGTTGTAATCAGGTTCGGCCATAGATAGATGCCTCGACGCTTAACTTTTTGCCCTTCCTGGGTATGCTCCTCTTCTTCTACCTCAAAGGTGATACCATCAAAAGGCACTTCAGTTGAAGAGTCACGTTCCGGTTTGCTTATATTTGTCATTCTTGTCGATCCTAACTATGACCTAATCTTTGAAAAAATTATTCGCCCACTAACCAGCGAACTGCAGCGTGACCACCATTTTCACTCATGCGAAGATGCGGGAATAACCACTGTAATGCTTCATCAGCATCTTCAGAAAATTTCCAAGGTGGGTTAATCACCAGCAAACCACAACCGTTCAAACCTACTGGAGTATCATCCGGCCATACACAGACTTCACAAACCAGTTGACGGCGGATACCGGTCTTGAACATTTTCTTCTCGAAGCGTTCAATCATGGCACGGTCTTTAATTGGATACCAAACGGCGAATACACCTGTCGGCCATTTCTTATACGCGGCAACCAGCAGTTCGACCAACTGCGGGAAATCTTTACGCTCCAGCTCATACGGCGGATCGATCATCACCAGACCACGTTTTTCTTTCGGTGGAATAACCGCTAACAGACCTTCGTATGCATCACGTTCATGCAAACCCGCACGCTTGTCAAAAATATTATGACGAAGTTGCTGGAATACATCGCGCTGCATTTCAAAAATGGTCGCTTTATCAATCTCACGCATGCCTTCTAAAGCAAACCACGGTGAACCCGGGTAAGCACCCTTACCAAAGTTTTCACGCATGTTTTCAACAATTTTCAAATATTGCTGTACGCCTTCGGGCGCATTACGCTTGATCGAATCATCCAGCTTAATAAGACGATGAATACCGTTTAAAAACTCACCTGATTTTTGCGCTTCGGCAGTCGATAAATCATATTTACCTGCACCACCATGTGTATCTACATAGCGATAAGGTTTGTCTTTTGCATTCAGTCGAGTCAACAACTGAAGCAATAAAACGTGCTTCATGACATCGGCAAAGTTGCCTGCGTGGTAAGAGTGACGGTAATTCATGTTTCAATTATTCCTAAGATCAATTGCTATTTTAACATGAAAAACTATTTCGTTCAGAAACGATTATTGCACTAAAATAGCGGACCTTTTTTTACCACACTATCGAGAATTGAAAAAATGGAAGCAGTTATCATCCCAGGGGATTGGAATGTTGATCAAATCTTAGATGATTTAGATCAACATGGCTTTAGTATTGTTGACGATGCTTACTCTAGCGAATATCAACATGCAGTGAGTCAAGAATGCTTAAGCCACTTAAACGAATTTCGTAATGCAGCCATTCAAAATGGTGTCGTTAACAACATCCGTAGTGATCATATTCTTTGGTTACAACCTGAATTTCAAATTTCCCACCGACACATTCAAACCCTTCAACAATTTTCTCAAATTTTAAACCGCGCGTTTTATTTAGGCATCAAAGATGTCGAAGCGCATTTCGCTTGCTATCACGCGGGTGAGTTCTATGCCCTGCACCGTGACAACCCCCAAAGTAAAAATCGCCGGATGATTTCCAGTGTGTATTATTTACATGACCAATGGCAGAAGGACTGGGGCGGTGAACTGCGCCTGCAGGATAAAGAGGGCCAGTGGCATATTATCCAGCCAAAACCAAACCGAATGGCGCTGTTCCAGAGCGATTTATTACATGAAGTTTTAATCTCTAAACAGCAACGTCTATCTATTACCGCCTGGCTAAGAAGTGATACCTCACTGCTCTAAGACGCGCTGCCGCTTTAAATTTTAATTTTTAACCTCATATAGCCATTATTGAGAAATGAGGATTGCGTTGATGCGATTAACAACCAAACAGATTATTCAACGTCTGGGTGAAACTGACCAATTGTATTTAAAAGGCAATACGCCGGAATTAACGCTTGAACGCGCTGATCTTCGTTTACAGCTGGTGACTTTAAGTGAACTGCGTCAGGAACAGCGACATTTCCTGCAAGAAGCCGTAGTGTTACTGGAACAAGGCCGGGTAGAATTTGAAGAAATGCCGCTGCGCATGTATATCAACCTATCTTTGCATCTAGCCAAGGCCTATATGATGTTCTTTGAATTGACTAAAGAGCACCATTTTGCCCTGATTACCCAGCAAATTTTAAAGCCAATGGCCAGTTATGAGCATGGTGATATTTATTTCTTCCTGGCCTATGCCAGTGCCAGTAAAAATGAGCCAGCCCTGACTCGCCACTGGTTAGGTAAGTACACCAACACTGCCGAATTTGAGCTGGAATTATTACAGCAGCATCATGCATTTAATGATTATCGTCAGCACGAATGGTTTAACAAAATATTAAAAAGCAAAATGCATTAAGCCAAAGAATAAAACGCCTCAAATGAGGCGTTTTTTAATACAAGCTATATCATCTTATTTTAAATATCAGAGAAATATAGGAAAAATGATCAAGCAGGTTGACGTCTATAAGCGTCCATGTGCAGTTGCTGATTCAGTTCATCGACCCAAATTGCCCAATCATCATCTTGTACCAAATGGCTAATCAATAAAGAACGCTGGGCTTTATTCCAGAATGGCGCATCATGCAAGGACAGCCCTGCTGGCAGTTGATGGGTGCGTACATACAATTCAATAGCCGCAGGACTATTGGCGAGACCGAGCTGAGAAAACAAGAGCTCTAAGGATGGTTGGTTTTTTACGAGCATCGCGCCCTCCTTATATCAGATAAATTGTAATTATTTATAGATCTAACTTATAAGATAAGGCAAAAAAAACCTAGTCATTTGACTAGGTTTGTTGTTTCTTTTTGTATGAATGCATTTAAGCGCTTTGCTTGTCGCTTTCCACATGTAAAAGCTGATTTAACTTGTCAATAATGACAATCCATTCATCATCTTGGTGCCAGTGTTCACGCAAGAAGGCACTTTGCCCCTCACTCCAGAATTCGGCATCTGGCAATGCGACTTCAGATGGTAATTGATGGGTATCGGTAAACTGAGTAATTGAGGCTTCATCAGAAGGCAAACCCAATTGTTCAAATAATAATTCTAAAGTTAACTGTTGTTCCGTAAGCATAAATAGACTCCATCGTAGCGTTAAATTATGAGCGTGTTGAGATTCAAATTCTTAGGTTGATTTATGGCTGGGTATGTCACAGGAACCTGAACCCTCTGCCTCAATATGTAATTGTTCATTTAACACATCGACAAAAATGGCCCAGTCATCATCTTTCTTCCAGTGACTGATCAGAAAGTCATGCTGTGATTTACTCCAAAAAGGAGCTTTATGCAGTGGCACATCCATACCAATTTGATGCGTACTAATAAACTCATCAATGGCTTCCGGACTCGAATCCAGACCCAATTGTTCAAAGAAAAGTTCAAAGGTAGCGCGTTGCTCTAACATCTGAACCTCCATCTTTTTATCTATAATCTTGTTTCTACCTTAGATGGCTCATAGCGAAAACTCAGTTGTCTCTCCTTCACAGCTTGTTATTTTTTGTTGATTAAAGCGAGTGACATAAAAAAAGCACCCCAAATGGAGTGCTTTTTCAACTTAATCTGAAAAGATCAAATTATTTAAGCATGTCAGCAATTGCTGCGCGCTCTTCTTCAAGTTCATTCAACGTGAAGTTGATACGCTCTTGACTGAATTCGTCGATTTCTAGACCTTGAACGATTTTGTATTCACCGTTTTCAGTCGTTACAGGGAAACCGAACATTACGCCTTCAGGAATACCGTAAGAACCGTCAGAAGGAATACCCATCGTTACCCATTCGCCGTTTGTACCAAGAGCCCAATCGCGCATATGGTCGATTGCAGCGTTAGCAGCAGAAGCAGCAGAAGACAAACCACGTGCTTCGATAATCGCAGCACCACGTTTACCAACAGTCGGAAGGAATGTATTTGCATTCCATTCTTGGTCGTTGATCATGTCTTTAACGCTTTCGCCGTTAATTGTTGCAAAACGGTAGTCGGCATACATGGTTGGAGAGTGGTTACCCCAAACTGTAAGATTTTTGATGTCTTTAACCGCTTTACCAGTTTTAGCAGCAATTTGAGATGCAGCACGGTTGTGGTCAAGACGTAACATTGCAGTGAAGTTTTTCGCTGGAAGATCTGGAGCAGATTTCATTGCGATGTAAGCATTCGTGTTTGCAGGGTTACCAACAACTAGAACTTTAACGTCACGGCTTGCAACTTCGTTCAATGCTTGACCTTGACCGATGAAGATTTCACCGTTCACTTTAAGCAGGTCAGCACGTTCCATACCTGGACCACGTGGACGTGAACCAACTAATAACGCATAGTCAGCATCTTTAAATGCAACTTTAGGATCATCAGTACCGATCATGTCTTCTAGTAATGGGAATGCACAATCTTGAAGCTCCATCATTACGCCTTTAAGCGCTTGTTGAGCTTTCTCAAAAGGAACTTCGAGCAATTGCAAAATCACTGGTTGATCTTTACCTAGCATTTCGCCGCTTGCGATACGGAATAATAGGCTGTAACCAATTTGACCTGCAGCGCCAGTAACGGCAACACGAACTGCTTGCTTCATCTAATTATCTCCAATTGAGGATATTCAATGCGATTAAATAGTTAGTATTTAATCTAATAATCGTAAACGCGAAAGATTGTACTCCAATCCTTTGCCAGATGCATATAAAAGAGGACGGATTTCACCTAAAGTCTGATAGGAAATATAAATTAAATCGGCAAAAAAGCTCAGTATGTTCCTTTTATTGTGACAGTTTTTGGGCATGTATTAATAATGTTGGCAGGACAGGATTTGTAATTGCCATTGGGACGATAACAGACCTTGATCGAGGTAAGCACGCTGGCTGACTGGGTCTGCTGGCAGTTGAATCGCAAGGCATTACCCGGTAATTGCGGATTAATTTTCAGAAATTTGGCCCGCAGCGTATCGACAGAAATCGTAAGATTTTCCTGTTCCGTCAGTTCCGCAGGAACTTTGAGACGATCTGCATAATTGATAATCGTCCGGAAATACTGACTGGCATTCATCGGCACGCAGCCACCGATATTGCGCCATAAGATTGTCCGGGTATTGTCATCCGGCATGATCCTGGCCACTACCTTGGACTGCAGTGGTGACAGTTTCGCGGAGCTATTGGTCGTACAATTTTGTGATGTAGTCTGAGGATATAAGCCGGAGATATTCAGCGAATAACCTTCCAGACATTTTCGCTTCTTGGCATATTCCGGGTACAAGCTACATAAGGCCGGGACCATTTGTACATCCATGACATAGTCTGTTGGTGCAGCAAATGCTGCCTGACTGCTGGCCAATACTACAAGCGCAACCGATCCAGCCCAGACTCGACGATCCTTCATTATTTTCATGAATAAGTCACCATTCCCCAATAATTTTAATTTTATTGTGTATTTCGTAATGGTATCAGTTGCATGCGTTTACCCACTGACTGTGCCCCCTGTCCTAATAAAATACCGTAATGCGTGGCATTGGTCATGACATGTTTCACATAATCTCGGGTTTCGAGTAAAGGAATACTTTCAGTATATTGATCTGCGGCCATTCCCTGAAATTCTGGCTGCCAGCGGCGGGCACGGTTTGGTCCGGCATTATAGCCTGCTGTTGCCAGAACTGGACTATTGCTGAGCTGACGCTGAATGGTAGATAAATAGAATGTTCCGTAGCGAATATTGGTATTCATATCGGTGAGTGCTGCCGGATTATAAGCCTCACCCATTTGACGCGCCACCAACTTGGCCGTATCCGGCATAATCTGCATTAGACCACCCGCCCCGACATGTGAACGTGCGACGGTATTGAAACGACTTTCTTGACGCATCAAACCATAGGCCCAGGCCGGATCAATCCCCGCATTGCGACTATGGCTGACCACGTAATTCTGATGTGGCATTGGATAACGATAGTTATAATTATGTTTGTTCGCGGTACGGTCAGCGGCATAAATGGCACGATCATACCAGCCCATATCCATGGCACGTTTTGCCGCGGCCAGCAACAGGTCATCATCCTTCTTTAGATAAGCCTGACGCACTGCCCAGTTCCATTCCCGGTTAATATAGTTCTCCGGGGCGCTGATATTACGTAAGGTGAAAGCACGGCGGAAATGAATATCCTGATTCAAGCGCTGCATAGCCTGATTGGATGGCTGCGCTGGATTTGGTGTACTCGCAGTCACCTGCCCCAGCTTGTCGCGTGCCAGAAGATTGTGATAGTCATCTCCGGTCGCCAGCTTACGATAAATACTTTCTGCTGCCTGTTTGGAAGCACGATCAGTACGTTGTTCGCTGGCACGCGCCAGCCAATATTGCCAACGGTCTTCCTGCTTTTGGTTGACGCTCATGCTGTCAATCGCACGGATCAGGCTTTCCCAGGCACTAAAACGAATTGCCTGACGCGCATAAATCTCGGCTTCTTCTGGGCTAAATGGCAGGCCATAGCTGGCATCTAGTGCATTCAACACTTCCCGGTTGAAGTTGTTTTTCATGACTGTGGTGCCACCGATATAACCGACAGCACGATATAAGGCGCGTTGTACCTGTACTGGTGTCCCTGCGGCAGTCCTTTTGACAATGGACAAAGCTGAGTCCAAATCGCTATCGGCCAGACGTCCTAGCGCATAAATCAGATAGGCATGCTCTGCCGCAGTACTTTTAGGCGCAGACCACAAATAATTAGTGGGATTGGCCTGAATCGAATTCAGTTGAGCCAGAGACAAATTTAGACCAATGCCTTGTGCAGTTGCAATCGCCTGCCCTGACTGTCCGGCACGAAGTTGCCCCCAGAGTCGCTGCTGACGGTCTTCTGAGGTCATGAGTGGACTGGATAACATCATTCGGCCTAAACCAGTACAAGAATCGGGTTGGCTGTTGGTAGTTAACCAGACTTCTTTAAACTCGGCATAAACCAGTTCATCGCCAGCTTTGGCACGCACTTGTGCCACTGCACAGGCTTCGGCAGGATCGGCATTGGTCACATAAGGCAATACCGGTTGGGCAGTGCTAAAGTCTGCCATTTTTACTTTTTCTTCGACATAGTCCGCTGCCAGCTTTTCAGCCATGGCGGATTGAGGGTAACGCTGGGCAAAGCTGATAATCTGGCTGACAGGCTGCATGGCAAGATTCTGGTTTAAAATCCAGTATTCCGGATAATAGCCCAAGGCATCATTCTGCATAGACAGACGATATTGCTGTAACAGTTCAATATTGCCTGCATTGGCTGCACGCAAGGCATCATTAAATTTTTCTTCTGCTGCCTGTGTACTCGCTGAACAGATACATGCCACACTTAAAGTAATTAATTTATAGTATTTATACATAGTTTTAGTGTGTTTCAACATCCCTTTGCCTTCTATCATCGATTTTGTGCTTTGCCCATGTTGCATATCATAAGAGCTAGTTTGAAGATTATAACCAACTCTATTGTTCAGTTATGTAACCTTATGATTAAGCAATATTAATCTACAGACAATTTTTGCCCATAAATCAATATTTTTCCACAGTTAATTTGGGCTATAAGTTTAAGCGACTTTCCTGCTAAAATATGCGCCTTTCCAAGATTTCAGTCTGTGAATTGAATTTTTATTCACCTGTTTGATGCATCAATCAGGCTGTTCGTTCACTCTTTCAACGTATTACCTTGTAGGAGCCTACATGACGGTTCAAACCTTCATTCCGAATGGTGCCCCAGCTGCCTCAGAAAACACTGTTACCCAGCCAGCGCACACCCCTGTTAGCGATGCTTCAGTCAAGAAACTGTACATCGAAACACAAGGGTGTCAGATGAATGAGTACGACAGTCACCGTATGGCAGACCTGTTAGGCGATTCTCATGGCTATGTGCTGACCACCGATCCTAAAGATGCCGATATTCTGCTGATGAATACCTGCTCGATCCGTGAAAAGGCCCAAGAGAAAGTATTCTCCGAGCTAGGCCGCTGGCGTAAGCTTAAAGATAAAAATCCTGATCTGATTATTGGTGTTGGTGGTTGTGTGGCGTCTCAGGAAGGCGACAACATCCAGAAACGTGCCAATTATGTCGATATGATTTTTGGTCCACAAACCCTGCACCGTTTGCCGCAAATGCTGGATCAGCATTTTGAGCAGATCGAAAAGCCGAAAAAAGAAAAAATCAAACTGGTGGATATTTCCTTCCCGGACATCGAGAAATTCGACTTTTTACCTGAACCGCGTGTTGAAGGTTATAAAGCTTTTGTCTCGATCATGGAAGGCTGTTCTAAATACTGTTCTTTTTGTGTGGTGCCGTAT
The DNA here is from genome assembly GCF_044547685.1 of Acinetobacter sp. NPDC052428. Lineage (GTDB taxonomy): Bacteria > Pseudomonadota > Gammaproteobacteria > Pseudomonadales > Moraxellaceae > Acinetobacter > Acinetobacter lwoffii_G. Next base: position 3,651 of record NZ_JBIUAT010000049.1, on the reverse strand, counting down.
ACGCGTGGTGAAGAAGTATCTCGTCCACTGGATGATGTGCTCGCTGAAATTGCGGGTCTGGCAGAAAAAGGCGTGCGTGAAATTTCACTTTTGGGTCAGAACGTAAACGGTTATCGTGGTGAAACTTTTGAAGGCAATATCTGTACCTTTGCCGATCTGTTACGTTTGGTTGCAGATATTCCGGGCATTGGCCGTATTCGTTATACCACCTCGCATCCACTGGAATTTAATGACGACCTGATACAATGCTATCGTGACCTGCCACAAATGGTTTCACATCTGCATCTGCCGGTACAAAGCGGTTCCAATGATGTGTTGCAAGCGATGAAGCGTAACCACACCATCGATGTCTATATCGAAAAGATTAAAAAGTTACGTGCAGTTCGCCCTGACATGCACCTATCTTCAGACTTTATCATTGGTTTCCCGGGTGAAACAGATGAAAACTTTGAAGAGACTTATCAGTTTATTCAGGATCTGGATTTTGACCATTCTTATAGTTTTATCTATTCAAAACGCCCGGGTACGCCTGCGGCAGAACTGGAAGATACGATTTCTGAAGATGTCAAAAAAGAACGTCTGGCCAAAGTTCAGCAATGGATTAAGCGTTCAAGCATTGACAAGACGGATGCCATGCTCGGGACCATCCAGCGTGTACTGATCGAAAAAGTTTCTGATAAAGATCCGAATATTCTGGTCGGTACGGCGGACAATACCCGTTATGTCAACTTTATTGGTGACCCTGCCTGGGTAGGCCGCTTTGCCGAGATTGAAATTACCGAAATTAAAACTTTGAATTTAGTTTACGGTGAGCTCTTGAATCTTGAGCCTGACGTGGCGTAATGTAGAGCATATAACGCACACTTCATAAGGAACACTCTTGACTGCAGCGATTCGACGTACAGTAGCTTTTCCTGGAATTTCGATGGACCGTATACAAGCCATGTTAGGTGCCTATAACGGCCATTTGAAGCAAATTGAACAACGTTTAGACGTCAAAATCTCCCATCGTGGAGAAAGTTTTATTATTGATGGTGGAATCGATGCCGTTGAGAGAGCCGAAATGCTCTTGCAACGTCTTCATGAAGAATCTGAACATAGTCAGCAGATTAGTGCAGATACTTTACATCTGATGATTCAGGGCAGCCAGACTGACCGTGAACTTCAGCAAGATCTGGACGATCAGGAACATACGGGGCTGGACAATGTCTGGCTGCAAACTCGTAAGGGCCGGATCAATCCGCGTGGTGCCAACCAGAAACGTTATGTACAGCGCATTCTGCAAAGTGATATTTCTTTTGGTATTGGCCCTGCGGGTACAGGTAAAACCTACCTCGCCGTTGCGGCTGCCGTGGACATGCTGGAGCGTAATGAAATTCAGCGGATCTTGCTGGTTCGTCCTGCGGTTGAAGCCGGTGAAAAACTTGGTTTCTTGCCGGGGGATTTAACCCAGAAAATCGATCCGTACTTACGTCCCTTGTATGACGCGCTGTATGAAATGCTCGGCTTTGAAAAAGTGGCCAAACTGATCGAACGCCAGGTGATTGAAGTCGCTCCGCTTGCTTATATGCGTGGCCGTACCCTGAATCATTCTTTCGTGATTCTAGATGAAGCGCAGAACACCACCCCAGAACAGATGAAGATGTTCCTGACCCGTTTAGGTTTTGGCTCACGTGCCGTGATTACGGGCGACGTAACTCAGGTGGATTTACCGCGTGGTCAGCAATCCGGCCTGTCACATGCCTTGCGTGTGATTGATAAAATTCCTGAAATTCATATCACTCGTTTCCATTCGCGTGATGTAGTACGTCATCAACTTGTACAGAAAATTGTTGAAGCCTACGAAGGCTGGGACAGTGAACAGCAGCGTTTAAGTGCTGAAGCACGTGCCGAACGTAAAGCACGTCAGGATGCCTTGATCGCTGAAAATGATGCTGCGGCAGATGCACAGCATTAAGCTTTAAACTTAAGGATTTGTGTTGAAACTTAGTCTTTCCTTACAACAGGACTTTCAGTCGCCTGAACTGGTACTGAAACGGGCCTATATTAAAAAAGTTGTAGAAACCACTTTACGTCATATCGGCACTCAAAGTGATTGCGAAATTGGAATTGCCTGTGTTGATAATGACGAAAGTCATAAACTGAATTTGGAATATCGAGGCAAAGACAAACCGACCAATGTCCTGTCTTTCCCAAGTGAACTTCCAGATGAAATGGCGCAGTTTCTGGATGCATTTCCCATTGGTGATCTGGTGATCTGTATTCCTGTAGTACTGGCGGAAGCGCTGGAACAGCAAAAAGTACCATTAACGCATTTCACCCATATGCTGGTACATGGCACTTTACACCTAATGGGCTATGACCATGAAACCTCGGATGAAGATGCTGAAGAAATGGAAGGCATTGAAATCGAGATTCTGGCCAAGCTGGGTTTTGAAAATCCTTATCTAGAACAGAACTAAAATTTCTTCATAAAAAAGCGGGCTAAGGCCTGCTTTTTTTATTGTTTACCCTCACCCCAACCCTCTCCCATAAGGAGAGGGAGTTTTAATACCTATAGCTCAATGATAGTTCTCTCTCCCGTTGGGAGGGAGTTAAAGGGAGGGTTTACAAATGAATAAAATGGTCTAACGCACCTCAAATTCTGCTTCTGCCGGATCAAATCGCCAGGTACGAATCACCCGCAGTTCGGAAATTTCTTTCATTTTACTGTCGAAAGCACCAAATGGTGCTGCCTTACGCACGGAAGCTTTGGCTGCTTCGTCCAGCATGGCATGTCCTGAACTGTCAATCAGTCGAATGGCACGAATTCCGCCATTCTGGTTCAGGATCACCATCAGCCGCACTTCCCCTGCTAGATTCTGTTGTTTTGCTGCTTCCGGATAATAACGGTTACCATAAAATTCCACTTTTTCACGGAACTTTTCCAGATATGCGGCCGAAACATCCTGCTTGGACTGAATACCATCCACAGTCTTAATTTTTTGCTGACGACTGAAATTTTGCTGACGCTGTAAATATTGCGCTTCCAGACTGGCGACCATGGCCGCTTTGGCCTGAAACTGGCTCTGTAATTGCTCCTGCATTTTTTTACGCTGATTTTCTTCCGCCTGCTTTTGCCAACTCAAGGTGGTCATCAGGACTTTTTCTTCAAAACTGAGTTCCTGTTGCTGTTGCAGCATATCTAGACTTTCTTGCAGTTCTTCACCTGCATGTTGCTCCATTAACGGCGATGGCATATCACTCGACATGCGATGAGCTTCTCTAAACTGGCCGGAACCCTGCTGGTCCGTTTGGGCCAGAAAATCAGCATGCTCAATTTTTTCATCAGTCTGGCGCAAGCTGACCGCGATTTCTTTGGTACTGGTATCCCGATCTTGCGGCATACCAAATTCCAGTGTCAGCACGATCAAATGCAGAATGCCTGCGGCAAGCAACGCACTGCTAAACACTGGATCTTTCCACCAAGTTCTGACCAGAGGCATGAGTATCATCGTTTTTTCACATTCGCCTAAACTCAATAATGAGTTCAGCTCCCCAAAAAAGTATTTGAAAGATTAGGGTCTGTTGACATTTCAAGTATAGAATTTACCCGATAAAGGTAGCCAAATAAATATACAAGCTAATGCAACTGCCCCCTCATAGCTACAC
>NZ_JBIUAT010000048.1:0-14287 GCF_044547685.1 Acinetobacter sp. NPDC052428 | reverse complement strand
GTGTCATGCTTGACTCCAAAAACAAGCATTTCCCATGCTTATTGGGGAGTAGATTATCACTTATAGGCGTGGTCTAAAATCCTAGAACCACATCAAAGCATTCTCGTGGCTTTAAATTATGAATTTCTGCTTTCTGCGAAAAGTTGGGGAATGTCAAAAAAGGCTTAGACAGGACTGAGGATATACACGTTACTCCATCATTAAAGAGCTTCTGTTTACTGCTCATTTAACAGCCTTTCATCCTCTTCACATTCTGTTCACGACTTTCGGCCTAAAGTATCAGCATAGACCTAATACGGATAGCCAATATGAAACATGTCAAAAAAATACTGCTAGCTACCTTGTCCTTACCGCTACTAGTTTTAGCTGGATGTAAAAGTATTCCTAGCTATTCAAGTGATTATGCAAAATCCAGAAACCAAATTCAGGGAACTGCGCTGGATCAGGCTAAAGCCCAAGACATCGGCATACGCTTTACCTCAGCATTTAATACTTTGGGTACACCTGCATTTATTGAACGAGCCGGATCACTCTATGCCGATCAGCTGTTTATTAACGATACCTTATCCCAATTTTCATCACGTCAAAATCTACTCCAACATTTTCAAGGGATGAACAAGCGTGTCAGTAACGTGAATGTCAAACTATTAAATACCTCCTATTACCAAGACTCTGCCTACGTGCACTGGCATATGACCTATGACTTTAAAATGTTTGGCACGACTCGAACTATGGATTCTTTTGGGATCAGTGAAATCAAAGTCAACAGAGACAATAAGATTATTTTCCAGCAGGATTTCTGGGATCCGGCCAATGGCCTGTATCGTTCTTTACCTTATGTTGGAGGAGCATATTCATGGGTACTGCCATTCAAAAAGTAGTATTAAGTACGGGACTACTGATGCTCTGCAGTTTCAGTTCATGGTCACATGCCCAGAATATGAATCAGTGTGGTCGTGGTCCACTTTTGGTGGCTCAGAAACAGGTTGGCGTCGCCCGTTATTATGCTCAGAACTGTACAAAACCCTGGCAAGGCCAGAATATGCAGATTGATTTTTCCTATACACAGAATATTCCGGAATGGGCTTTCAAGCGTGCAGCGACCCATTTTCTGAAGCGTAATGAGCGAGAGTCTAAACACTTAATAGTATTAGATAGAATTACTCAGCTTTATAAGCCGGTAAAACCGGGTGATCTTTATCGTTTAAGCTATCAAGCCGAGACACAGACCCTGACCTTGATGCTGAATCAGCAGGTACTAGGCAATCTTCAGCATCCTCTAGCACAACAATATTTTAATATCTGGCTGGGTTCGCAGCCATTTAGTGCTAAATTAAAACAGCAATTATTGAATTAGTCTCTGCCGCTATGTCGAAACATTTTATCCTGATGGTCGAAGACCATTATGAACTGGCCTCTACCTTATGCGAGTTTCTGGAAGAACATGATTTTGTAGTGGATCATGCCCGCAATCTGAACGCTGCACGCCAGCTACTGAAACAGCAGCGCTATCATATTTTGCTTCTAGACATTAATTTACCTGATGGTTCAGGTTATGAACTGTGTGAATGGCTGCGTCATGAGGAAGGGTTGGATTTACCCGTACTGATGTTGACGGCGCGCGATACGCTGGATGACAAACTCAAAGGTTTTAATTCCGGCACGGATGATTATCTGGTTAAGCCCTTTGATTTTAACGAGCTGGTGGTTCGGGTCAAAGCTCTGATTAAACGTTCTTTAGGTGAGGTATCCAGTGGCCGGCTACAGATTCATGATCTGATTTTGGACCCGGCCAGACAGCAACTGACGCGAGCCGGCCAGACCATTGAATTACCCCCTATCCAGTTCAAACTCCTGAAATTGTTAATGCGTCATTCACCTAAGGTCCTAACCAAACAGGAAATCATGATGGAGCTTTGGGGAGATGCAGAACCGGAAAGCGATGCCCTGCGCAGTCATATCTATAATCTGCGTAAAATGGTTGACAAGCCTTTTGAGCAGAAACTGATTCATACCATCTCCGGTGTCGGTTTAAAGATTGCTTTAGAAGCCTAAGCTTTTCAGGCGAAAACCTCGTTTAAATACACCACTACAATCAGTCCGGTGGTCATTGTCAGATCAACATCCTGATGGGTGCTAAGATAATATTGCCGGTCAAACAGTTCCACCCGCCAGCCCAGCTGCTTGCACAGTTTCTGTACCAGTTGCAGACCAATGCCGTGCCCTTTGATTTCTAGTTGTAGTTGCTGGTCGGACAGTTCCTGAACTTTGGAGTTATTCGGTAAGGGAATACCCACTCCATTGTCAGCAATCAGCACTTTATTTTTTTGCAGAATGACATCAATTTCCGTGCCTTGCGAATAATTCAGTGCATTGCGCAGGATATTGCCAAACACCATTTTGGTCATTGACGGGTACATTTTACGCGGCTGTTCATCCAGGTCTTTTTGTAGGTCGATCTGCATGCCTTTGTTGTGGCTGACACTGTCCAGATCCTGTACCAGATTCTCCAGACATTCTGACAGCATAGTGGGCTCGGCTATCAGGGTGTTGGTGGTATTTCGGGCGATGGCCAGTAAGGTATCGACCAGCAGCTGCATGTCTTCAATAGTGTTGTGCAGGCGGGTAAAGGATTTGTTGTTACCATAGCGTGCCTGACACAGTTGCACATTGCCTTTTAAAATCGTCAATGGGGTGCGCAGTTCATGACTGACATCACCGGTAAACTCACGTTCACGCTGAATAAATGCACTCAAGACCTGATGGTATTTTTCTAATGCCTGCTTCAGGTATTCAGCTTCCAGATTGGAATCAGTGCGAATGTCCTGAAAAGGTGAAGCCTGATTTTTCTGATGTTCCCAGTCGATATGTTCCAGCGCATTGGCCAACCGGGTAATCGGAGAAAAATAACGTTTGGCGCGACGGTTCCACCACCACAATACGCTGTACAGCACGAACAAACTGACCATCAGTGGTGCCAGACCAAACAGCCAGACCAGTTTGTTGACGTTACTTTCGCCAAAGACCAGCAGCACATGCTGCCGATTTTTTTCACCGTAGACGGTCATGCGCTCTTTACCATCGACAAAATGCCGATTGACGCCCTGCTCGAACTGCATGTGCTGAAACTGCATAGGAGGGGTATCATACCAACGATAACCATATAGGTTTTTGGTGTCGGGAAGTTCGGCGGCCGGATTGCGTTCCAGCCGCTGCCAGTAGTGTGACATTTCCTGTTCCAAGGCGGTGCGCAGCAAAAAGCCTTTAATCACCCAGGCACTACAGGCAATGCCAATCACCACCGACAAGGCAATGAATCCGATTTGCAGCCAGTAATAGCGGTTAAACACCTCACCCAGAGGATGATCGCGTTTGTCCCTAAACAGCTTTAACATTGATCAATTCCCCGTTGGCGCATCCGATTCAGCGTTTAATTATACGGCTTTCTTTTTAAACAGAAAGTGGCCGATCACCCACTCGTGTCCATGGTCATAACCGAATAATTCGGCACAGGCCATAAAGAAAATCCGCCAACGTTGCCACCAGATGGTAGCATCTGCGCCATAGGTCTGTTCAAACAGGGGCTGCAGCTCGGCCTGCTTTTGGTCCATATTCTCCAGCCAGGCATTTGCGGTGCGTTCATATTGGGTGCCGGCCCATTGCCAGTGCTGTTCCAGCTGCAAATGCTGCTGGAAATGCAGGAAAGTTGAAGCTGCCGGCATCAGACCGCCACTAAAGAAATATTTCGACATCCAGTCAAATTCATTTTTAACTTCAAATGGATAATGCAGGAAACGGTGACAGAAAATATGGCACCAGAGCAAGCCATCGTCTTTCAGCCAGCTGCTGATATTTTCAAACAGTTTCTGGTAGTTGCGCACATGCTCAAACATTTCCACCGAAACCACACGGTCAAAAGCAGCCGGTTCCAGTTGCAGTACATTGACATCACAGGTGACCACTGTCAGGTTCTGCAGTTTTTTCAGACGGGCCTGTTCCTGAATATACTGGCGCTGGGTTGAGGAGTTCGACACTACGGTAATCCGGGCGTTAGGATAATGCTCGGCCATATACAGACTGAGTGAGCCCCAGCCACAGCCAATTTCCAGAATATCCTGCCCGTCCTGTAGTTGCGCACGCTGGCAATAGCTGGCCAGTGCGGCTTCTTCCGCCTGATCCAGTGTGGTATGATCATGTTCAAACAGGCTGGCGCTGTATTTCAGCCGCTTGCCTAGCACCGCCTGAAAAAATGCGGTGGGCAGTTCATAGTGCTGTTCATTGGCTTTGTCGGTCTCGATGGCAATTGCGCTGTTTTTCAGCATATGCAGCACATCCATATAACGCTGTGCCGCCAGTGCCGGGTCAAAGCGCCCTTCCTGTGCCAGACGTTTTTTGCTTAAAGTGCGAATGCCTGCGCGAATCACGGCATCGGGCAATTTACCCTTTTCAACCAGTTTTAAAGATTGTTGAATCATAAAGTCCATGTATTTACCTACTCTTTGGGTGGCCACGGAATAAACATTGAAGTTCGTCGTTGATAAGCTTTGTAATTTTCGCCGCGATGGGCCAGTGCCTGTTGTTCACTAAACGGAATGCCAGTAATGTAGTACAGAAACAACCACATCAGCAGCGGATAGAGCCACAGTTCATAGACTCCTGCCGCTAGACCGAGAACCGGATAGGCAAACCAGTGTAACCATTCAAAAAAATAGTTCGGATGACGTGAGTATTTCCATAAGCCCCGATCCAGGGTTTTGCCCTTATTCTGGGGATCCAGCTTGAAGCGGTAGAGCTGCTGGTCGGAAGTACTCTCCCCGATCAGCGCCAGCAGCATGATCATGCCTGCCACCAGTACGGTATAGGGGGTCCAGTCATTCCACTGCTGGACCGGAATATTAAGCAACTCCAGCATCGGATAGGAAAACAGTGCCACCAGCCCGGCCTGAAACATAAAAAAGGCCAGAAAACCGAGATGCTGATAATCTCCCATGGCCCTGCGCATATTGGCATAGCGGGTATCTTCTGCAGTTTCACTGGCATAACGGCGCAGCAGATGCCAGGTCAGGCGTAAGAACCAGATTCCGCTGAACACGCCCAGAAATACCCGGATCAGCAGCGGTGCAGTTTCCATGACCCAAGCAGGGATGATGACATTGAGTGCAATACAGAAACTCCAGGCCACATCCACCAGTCCGGCACGCTGGTTATAGGTCACTAGCAGCCAGCTACAGAACATGATAAAGACATTCAGCACCAGTAAATTCAGCAGCATAACAGCCCTCCTGTTTTATCTTGGCTTAGTAAGCACTGGCTTCGAATAACAGATGCACATCACTGATTACGCCTTCGCGGAAACCACCTTCGCAATAGCACAGATAAAAATCCCACATACGGATAAAGGACTCATCAAAACCAAGCCCCATTACCTGATCACGTTGCTCCAGAAAACGTTGGCGCCAGCAGTGCAAGGTTTGGGCATAACTCTGGCCGATATCTTCCAGATGCTTGAGACGCAGTTTTTGCTCGGAAGCTGCTTGGGTCATGACACTGATGCAAGGAATAAAACTGCCCGGGAAAATGTAACGCTTGATATAGTCCACGGTATTCAGGGCTTTGGCATAGCGGGCATCTTCAATGGTGATGGCCTGAATCAGTGCCAGACCATTCGATTTCAGCAATTCACGGCATTTGTTGAAATATATCGGTAAATACTGCTCACCTACAGCCTCGATCATTTCAATCGACACCAGCTTGTCATATTTGCCTTCCAACAGACGGTAGTCTTTCAGCTGGACATCCACGCGATGGGATAGTCCGGCTGCCTCTATTCGCGCGACCGCTTCATCATATTGTGCTTGGGAGATGGTAATGGTGGTTACCTTACAGCCATAATGCAGTGCTGCGTAAATGGCAAAACCACCCCATCCGCTGCCAATCTCAACTAAATGATCCATCGGTTTCAGCTGCAGTTTCTGGCAAATCAGTTCTTTTTTATAATCGGAGGCCTGTTCCAGACTCATGCCCGGTTCTTTAAATACCGCACTGGAATACATCATGCTGCTATCTAGGAACAGCTTGAAAAAGTCATTGCTCAGGTCATAATGCTCGGCAATATTTTTACGGCTGCCATCAATTGAGTTTTTGCGGGATTTGTACCAGGTCTTTAACAGGAACTGACTGGCCTTGGCCAGCGCATTCTGGTTCATCCGGTCCAGCACATCACGGTTACGCGCCAGAATGCGAATCACATTGACCAGATCTTCACTGCTCCAGTAGCCGCGAATAAAACCTTCAGCAGCACCGAGTACGCCATTACGGAACAGCAGATCCATCAGCCTAGCATCATGCACCTGAATCACGGCATACAAATCACTGCTCTCTCCCACAATCCCGTTCCAGGCGCCTTTAAAAATCAGCTGACCATGACGTAATTTCAGCAGATGGCGCAGTACCACCGGCATTGTGCTTTCTTCTCCCATAAACAGTGTTTTCATCGCAATGTGTTTCCTTTTTCTTTTTTAGGATGTCGGTAAAATGGAATTTTCTTCTTCCACAAGCGAAAGGCATGCAGATAAATTCCACCGACCATCCTGAAGGGCTCAAGAACTTTCAGCACAGCATAGCGATGCTGTTGTGAAGGAACTGTGATGGCTTGCAACGAAAATTGCATGGTGGCATCAAATTGCAAGATTCCTTGCTGAAACAGCTGCATATGAATCACATTGTTTTGATCGGAAAAGCTGAAGCGCCAGCGGTAATCCAGCGCCATCGGCATGAATGGCGACACATGAAAGGCCTTCTTGAAGTCAAACTGGTGACTTTGGTACGGTGCATATTCAGTTGCATTGTGCCGACAGTCGTGAATATAGACCTGACGTTCATTCCACGGTGTATTGGTAATTTCACTGAGGACAAAGATCAGCTGGTCGGTGGCATCAAAGACCAGATAAAACACCACAGAATTAAAGCGAAAGCCGAGTGTACGCGGCAGAGCCAAGACCCGGATGGATGCGGCATGCGCTAACAGGTAGTTTTCCCGCTTGATCAGCAGACGTGCGACCTTCTGCCGAATCGAACCACATTCCATGGTCAGAAAATCACGTTCGTCCAGAGTGAGGAAATTCCAGCGATTGCAAGACCAGAGCCAGGATTTTTGGGTAAAGCTTGAGAGCTGATCCGGATCAAAGTATAGATAGGTCAGCCGGGTCTTAAAAGCATGCGCTTTAGGCAAGAAACGGCGATGCCGGATTTCCGCAGAGGCAATCGCCAGTGGAAACATTTGCATCATATCCTCCTAGGCGGCCTGCTCGGTCTGTTTTAAGAGCTGATCGACCACCCACGCAGCGCTACGGGCACCATCTTCATGAAAGCCCCAGCCCCAGTAAGCGCCACAGTATGAGGTGCGGTTCTGGCTATTGATCTCGGCCCAGCGTTCTTGTGCTTCAATCGCGCAGGCATCAAACACCGGATGACGGTAATGCCGTTCGACCCAGACCTTTTTAGGATCCAAGGCAAAGTTAGGATTCAGGGTGGCAAGAACCTGAGTCTTGCATTGCAGGTTTTGCAACTGGTTCATCCAGTAACTGAAACCATAGTGCATACCGCTGTGCTGGAATGGCGTCTGTTCAGCTGCCTGACTTGGGGTGACATGCACATGCCAGCTGGCCCATTGACGACGGGATTTGGGCATGATGCGGGTATCAGAATGCACCACCATGCGGTTAGCCTGATAGCGGAACTTGCCCAGCACGTCCAGCTCCTGCACTGTCGGGTCTTTAAGTAATTTCAGGCTGTCGTCAGCATGACTAGCAAAGATCACCCAGTCAAAACGCTCACTGCCCTGTGCTGTTTCAACCAGTACATCATTGGCACTACGGGATACCTGATGCACAGCAGTTTTGCGGAAAGTAATATTGGCCTGGGACTGAATCGCACGAACGTAGCGAGCCGATCCACCCTTGACTGTAAGCCATAAGGGCCGGTCTTTCAGTTGCAACATGCGATGGTGCTGGAAAAAGCTGACCACAAATTTATAGGGAATCTGTCCGGCTTGTTCCACCGGACAGGACCACAGCGCCCCACACATCGGATAGAGATGTTCCTGGCGGAAAGCTTCGGAATAGCCATGTTGATTTAAATACTCATCAATACTGAGCTGTGCATCGACCTGCTCCACATCCAGATCTTTATTCGCCGCATAGAAACGGAAAAGATCCGACAACATCGCGCGAAAATCTGCGTTAAAAAAGTTTTGCGGTCGGAACAACAGCGAGAATTTTTTTGACGGATTGTACTGCAAGCCGCTGACCTGATTATTCACCGAAAAGCCCATGTCACTGCTTTGTGATTGAATCCCAAGTTCTTTCAGCATTGCACAGAACAGCGGATAGTTATGCTCATTGAACACAATAAAGCCGCTATCCACCGCGACCTGTTCACCGTCTATATTCAGCTGATGGGTATCGGTATGACCGCCGAAGTAATTATTCTTTTCGAAGACTGTGACTTCATGCACTTTGCTGAGTTTCCAGGCAGCATACAGACCGGAAATACCTGAACCAATAATTGCAATTTTCATGGTGATTCCTTCGATTGAATTTTTTGAGTGCCTGCCGTAGCGGCTTTTTTCTGTTTTCGAGCCTGAGCTATTTTACTGACTTCATAGACCCGTGCCGGAATGGGCTTGATTCCCCAGACCATTCCGAACCAGGACATGAGTTTTAGTAGGTAATAAGTCACATCAATCTGCCACCAGTAAAAGCCCTGCCGGGTACTTCCAGCATAATAATGGTGGTTGTTATGCCAGCCTTCGCCCAAAGTAATGATGGACAGGAATAAGTTGTTGCGGCTGTGATCATCCGTGTCAAAATCCCGGCTGCCATAATGATGCGCCAGTGAATTGATACACAAGGTGGCATGGATCAGTAACACGGTAGACACGACAAAGCCCCAGACCAGCAATTGCAGGCCGGACGTACCGAGTTGCGGCCAGGTGATGGCCAGCCAGTACCCGAGTGCATAAATTCCACCCGCGGTCAGCAGTACCACAATTAAACTGAAACGATCTAGCCAGATAAGTTCCGGATATTTCAGCCAGTCCTTGATCACTTCTTTACGCGTAGCAAAATTATATTCATTCAGAAACCAGCCAACATGGCTGTACCAAAAACCATGCGTGGAGGAATGCGGATCTTGCAAGGTATCGGTATAGCGGTGGTGATAACGGTGATGCGCCGCCCACCATAGCGGACCACGCTGTGCACTCATGGTGCCAATCAGCACAAACAGGAACTGTACCGGGCGGGAGGTCTGAAAAGTTTTATGCGACAGATAGCGATGAAAAAAAGCCGTGATGGAAAACATGCGGATCAAGTAGAACGCGAGCATAAAACCAAGCGCAAACCAGGATACCCCGACCCAGAACACAGCGAAACAGGCCAGATGCAGCAGAATAAAGGGCAAAATACGGATCCACCGAATCTTGCTATTTTCAGCAGTCAGTGTTTCGGTTGGTGTCGATATAGACCAGCTATCTATCCATTGCATCAGACTTTTCAACATGGACTCATCCTATTTCAAGCAACTGTCTTTATTTCATTTGATGAGTGTAATCAGTCAGATATGAATTTTATGTGAAGTGAAAAAAAAGCCGAACTGTAGAGAGATTTGGCAGTTCGGCAAAAGGGTAGCAGATTAATGGGGCAATTTGATTAACTTTGTGATGTCGTAACCATAGTGTTTCGCAGTCTCCAGATAGGACTGATAGGTTGCTTCGTCCAGTTGCGGTTCACGCGATAAAATCCACAGGTATTTATTACTCGGTCCACCGACCAGTGCGACTTTATATTCCGGATCCACTCTTAATATCCAGTAATGACCTTTGGTGAAGGGGATCCACCTTAAACCTGGCGGCAAAAAGCTGACCTTGAGTTTGCTATTGCCCTGATTTTGCGGATAGGCGACCCCTTCAGAGCTGATCATTTCACCATTTTCAATCCGGCAGCTATTTAGGACACGTATGGTCCGATCGGCCTTGACAGTGTATTGTGCCGAAATATCCGACACACATTTACGCTGAAAATACATCGGTAAATGCGCAATTTCATACCACTTGCCTGCATACTGTTGGATATCCACCTGATCGACTGCCTGAGGCGCAACTGTTTCCGCTCGAGTCAGCATGCTTAAGCTCATGAGGGTCAGTGCCGTAACCGCAAAAACTGACTTGAATAGAATATTCATTTTTAAGCCTTAAATGATTTCAGGACTAAGATAACCCAGGTGGATGTGAACAAAGCGTGAAGACAAAATGATGTGATTTAGCAGGCCTGCTGCCAAAAAAGCTCTAGGCTGTTTTCCGGGTTAAAGCCATTCTTTGCTGTCATCTGCCACAGGGGTACCATGCATCACATGCTGAATCATGGCATAAGCGATACTGCCCTTGAAGGGAATCTCAGGTAACTGATCAAACTTGAAAAATTGCGCGTCGCTCAGTTCATCTTCCTGAATCTGAATCTCACCCGAGTGATACTCTGCCTTGAAGGCCATCATCAGGTTGCTGGGAAACGGCCACGGCTGGCTGGCCAGATATTGAATATTCTTGATCTGCAGCCCGACTTCTTCCTGCGTCTCACGGCGTACTGCCTCCTCCAAGGTTTCGCCGACTTCAACAAATCCAGCAATCAGGCTGTACATCTGGGTTTTATTGCGGGCATTTTTCGCCAGCAGAATTTCATCTGTACCCCGGGTGATGATGGTAATCACGCAAGGATTCACCCGCGGATACTGGTTATAGCCACAGGATGGACAGACCATGGCATACTGGCTGGCGTGCTGCTGGGTAGCATGGCCGCATTTACTGCAAAAGCGGTGATTACGGCGCCATTCCAGTAACTGTACCGCACGGCTGGCCTGTTCAAACTGCGGCCTGCTCCAGACCTGTACCAGTTGCCGGATCGGGACCAGTTGATAACCTTCGGGCACTATTTCATCTTCTTTTAGATCGCGTGCAATGACCTGGCCATTTTCCGACAGGTTCAGGTCGTGCTGCAGTCTTTCCACCTGCGGCAACTGGAAATGATCATCCACCAGCAATTGCTGCTGTCTAAAAATATACGCTTTTGAATGCATGCTCATGACAATCCCCGGATTAAAAAAAATCCCATACAGAGGGGTGTATGGGACAAAACTAAGGAAGCTTACATGGAGTAACTTCATGGAACATACTAGGCGCACGCTGCCTGAATTACAACCATAATAATTTGTATCTTTTTGATTAAAATAACATAATTTTCACACCAATTATGCCTTCAGGAATAATGCGAAGCGAGTTTCATCAACTGGCTGTAGCATTATAGAGATGAACAGTCTGTTATTGTAGCAATTATGATTTCTGTGCAATGTCAGCAGATCATCTGGTCGAGCTGAATTGACTGAACATGCGGGCTGATCTTTATTTTCACAAAAAATTGAACTGGCTGGCTTTACACTAGGCTATCTTTCATCGGGTCTGGAATGGCTATGCGTTTCGGTTTAATTCTGGGTGACCAGCTACATCATCAGCTTGCTACGTTTAAATCGCTGGACCGTACCCGGGACGTGATCCTGATGGCCGAAGTTGTTGAGGAAGCCACTTATGTCGCTTATCATCAGCAGAAAATTGCCCTGATTTTTAGCGCGATGCGGCATTTTGCCAAAGCGCTTAAAGCTCAGGGCTGGCGTGTACGTTACCACACCTTTCAATCCGGCAGTCCGATTCGCAGCCTGCTGGATTTCGTACAGGCACAGCGACAGCTGTTCCCCGTCACAGAACTGGTGATGACTCACTGCGGGGAATACCGCCTGCAGCAGCAGATTGAACAGCACTGGAGCCAGCAGCTGCAAGTGCCAGTCCAGTGTCTGGATGACGAGCGTTTTTTCTGTAGCCCGGAGCAGTTCCGGCACTGGGCCAGCCGCTATCAGACGTTGCGCATGGAATATTTTTACCGGGAAATGCGCAGGCAGACCGGCTATTTGATGCAGGGACAGCAGCCCGTAGGACAGCAATGGAACTATGACAGTGCCAACCGTAAGGCCTGGTCAGGTAATCCCCCTTTGCCTGAACCCCTCTGCTTTGAGCACGATCAGATTGATCTGGATGTACTGCAACTGGTTAAACGTGAATTTTCCCGGCATCCCGGAAACCTTGCAAGTTTCCGCTGGGCCACCACGCGCAATGATGCGCTGCGCGCGCTGCAGCATTTTATTGACCACAGTTTGCCGCACTTTGGCGATTATCAGGATGCCATGGTTCAGGGTGCAGACACGCTGTTTCACAGCCTGCTCTCGCCTTATCTGAACTGCGGCCTATTGCTGCCCCGAGAAGTCTGTGATGCCGCAGAAGCGGCTTACCATGCTGGTCATGCGCCACTGAATGCCGTGGAAGGGTTTATTCGGCAGATTCTGGGCTGGCGCGAATATGTCCGCGGGATTTACTGGCTGAACATGCCCGAATACGCCAGCCGCAACGTGCTGCAGCACTCAGCACCGCTGCCGCAATTTTACTGGACCGGCCGTACACGGATGAACTGTATGACGCAGTGTTTCCGCAATACCTTTCAGCATGCCTATGCACATCATATCCAGCGTCTGATGGTGACTGGCAATTTTGCCTTATTGAGCGGTGTTGATCCCCATCAGATCAGTGAATGGTACTTGGCGGTGTATGCCGATGCCTATGCATGGGTAGAATTGCCGAATACGTTGGGCATGGTGATGCATGCCGATGGCGGCTTGATGGCTAGCAAGCCTTATGCCGCTTCGGGCAATTACATCCATAAGATGTCGGATTACTGCAAGCACTGTAGCTACAGTGTCAAAACCCGCACCGAGCCGGACAGCTGTCCATTCAATAGCCTGTACTGGTATTTCATGATCCGGTATGAAGCGACATTCCGTAATCATCCACGTATGGGCATGATCTATCGCCAGCTAGATAAACTTCAAGATCGGCCGCAGATCATCAGCCATGCCCAACAGCTTCTTAGCCAGATCGATGAGTTATAAACCATGAAAAAACAGCATCTCCCTGAAAAAACCTGTATTCACTGCTTGCGCCCTTTTACTTGGCGCAAGAAATGGCAACGCTGCTGGGAGGAAGTCAGATACTGTTCTGAACGATGTAAACGTGAGTCTAGACGGCGGTCAAAATCAAACGCTTAGAAACGCTTGTATTGCCGTGAACAATAGGCCCGTATCACATCGGGTGAACGCAGTTGCAGATGTTTAGTTTTTCGGCCGGTGACTCGTTCACGCCACATTTTAAAACTCGATGCTTTCATATTTTTCCGCATCAAGCGAATCACTGCAGTTTCATTTAAGCCAAACTCACGCTGGATGGCTTCAAATGGGGTGCGATCTTCCCAGGCCATTTCAATGATCCTTGACAGATCTGCTCCCGCATATTCAATTACTTTACGCACCACATACCTCTGCTTACTTTCATTTTTAAAATAAAAATTGAGCGATAAAATTTAACGCTATCTCTCTGTATCTGGGTCAGATCAAGTTGACCAGACTCATCTTAATAAAACGAAGATGAAGATTTTGTGATTTTTTACGTGGATTGTATGTTGTTGCTGTCCTATCGGGCCTTCGAGCTCAGCCTGTGGTCCAAATACCTGTGATGTGGGTCTAGGATTTTAGACCATGCCTATAAGTGATAATCTACTCCCCAATAAGCATGGGAAATGCTTGTTTTTGGAGTCAAGCATGACACGAAGAAAACGTCGTAATCATTCAGCAGATTTTAAAGTTAAAGTTGCTCTCGCAGCAATTAAAAGGCGACCACACACTCGCTGAACTTTCTACTCAATTCGATTTACATCAAAACCAAATAATTGATTGGGAAAATCAACTGCTTGAGCAATCAATCAGTATTTTTCACGACCAACAGCACAACAAGAACCTGAGATTGACCTCAAAGCTCTACATGCCAAGATATGACATCAGGCATTGCAAATTAATCTTTTAGAAGGTGCACTCAGAAAAATAGGGCAGCTGAGCGGCAAAAAATGATCGATAAGACCCATCAACTTTCGGTAAGACAACAATCGCAATTGATTCAAATCAATCGCAGTACGTTGTATTACAAGCCCAAAGAGATTTCATCAACTGATTTGAGTTGGATGCGTCTGATCGATGAAATTCATCTCGACTACCCATTTATGGGCAGTCGAATGATACGAGATATGCTACAGCGTCAAGGACATCAAATAGGTCGGCGTAAAGTCCGACGGTTAATGAGCTA
>NZ_JBIUAT010000047.1:0-14544 GCF_044547685.1 Acinetobacter sp. NPDC052428 | reverse complement strand
ATTACTTATAGACGGCCCGATAAAATACGGATGACGAGTCCATGTATCATTAACATAAATATCTTTAACAAGATCTATAGCGAAGTATTGACCATCAAAAATGATCTTGAGCTGAATTCTGAAAATCAACTGATAACTAAGTATAAGACTTCTACTTCTGAAGATTATAAACAGGCTATTGTTTTGATTTTTAAAGAACGTGGCTATACACGTTTGGAAATAGGTCAATTACTTGGGGAGCCAAAAGCTTCATAAAATACCGATTAAACAAAGCTTGGATATAACATCCAGGCTTTATAAAAAAGTACCTAGCTGTTACCCTTGTCCTGATTTTTTTACTCTAAAACGTTCTTTCATCTTATGACACTTACGCCACCTTAAGTTTATTTACCGTCTTAAATCTGTAAATAACTCATCACTGTCTAGTGATGTGGTGTAGTCGCTTGTGTGTTGTATATATCACATCACTAGCCTATCTGAAAAATTAAAAAACAGGCTATGTTTATGTTGTCTAATGTCCGAGAACAGTGGTTCTCTAACATCCGTGGGGATGTACTTGCTGGATTAGTCGTCGGTCTTGCACTCATCCCTGAAGCCATCGCATTTTCAATTATTGCAGGTGTAGATCCTAAAGTCGGTCTATACGCATCTTTCTGTATAGCCGTCGTGATTTCTTTCGTAGGCGGTCGTCCAGCTATGATTTCAGCAGCTACAGGGGCTATGGCACTGCTCATGGTTACTTTGGTCAAAGAGCATGGGCTTGAATACCTGCTTGCAGCAACAATTTTGACGGGTGTAATTCAAATAATGGCTGGCTATTTAAAGCTCGCCAAGTTAATGCGATTTGTATCTAAATCTGTGGTTATTGGATTCGTAAATGCGTTAGCAATTTTAATTTTTATGGCTCAGCTGCCTGAACTGATTAATGTGACCTGGCATGTATATGCTTTAGTTGCTTTAGGTTTGGCGATTATTTATCTCTTCCCTATGATTCCCAAATTAGGAAAATTATTGCCTTCTCCACTTGTCTGCATCATTGCAATCACATTACTGGCAATTGCTCTAGGAATTGATGTAAGAACTGTGGGTGATATGGGATCGTTACCTGACACACTTCCAATGTTCTTGATTCCAAATATTCCTTTGAATATTGAAACATTGATGATTATTTTGCCTTATTCAGTCGCACTGGCGGCTGTAGGTTTACTTGAATCGATGATGACAGCAACCATCGTGGATGAAATGACAGATACACCAAGTGATAAATTCCAAGAATGTAAAGGACAAGGTATCGCGAATATTGCTTCTGGCTTTATGGGGGGGATGGCCGGTTGTGCCATGATTGGTCAATCCATGATTAACGTGAAATCGGGTGGTCTTACACGCTTATCAACATTCTCTGCGGGTATTTTTCTTCTTATTCTGGTTGTATTTATCAGCGATTGGCTCAAAGTGATTCCAATGGCTGCATTGGTAGCGGTAATGATCATGGTCTCTATCAGTACCTTTGAATGGAGTTCTGTCACTCAGTTAAAAGATAATCCTAAGAGCAGTAATATCGTCATGATTGCGACTGTGATTGTAGTTGTTGCTACGCATAACCTGGCTTTGGGTGTGTTAACAGGCGTATTACTTTCAGCTTTGTTCCTAGCGAATAAACTTGAAAATGATATCCAAGTAATAGCATCTTTTGAAGGAACAGCCCGTTTATATGATTTGAGAGGTCAGATCTTCTTTAGTTCTTCTGAAAAATTCATGCAAGGGTTTGACTTTAAAGAGAATGTAAAGGATGTGATTATTGATTTGACCCATTCTCACATTTGGGATGTAACATCAGTCGCCATGCTTGATTCTGTTGTAAATAAATTCCAAAAGAATAGTGTGAATGTCACTGTGCGTGGCT
Source organism: Acinetobacter sp. NPDC052428 (assembly GCF_044547685.1). Lineage (GTDB taxonomy): Bacteria > Pseudomonadota > Gammaproteobacteria > Pseudomonadales > Moraxellaceae > Acinetobacter > Acinetobacter lwoffii_G. The sequence continues at coordinate 12,641 of NZ_JBIUAT010000047.1, read as the reverse complement.
TAAATGAAGCCAGCTCTATCATGATTGATAAGTATGGAACACATGCCAGAATCTAAGTGCAGGAGATTTTACGTTTATGTAGAATCTCTAAAATTAACATAATACACGTTATACGAATCTAAAAATGGGAGCCTTTAGCTCCCATTTTTACTATATTTTTTAAAGTTTTAGGCGTGTTGTACAGTGAGTTTTAAGCCTAACGCATTTACTACACGATTAATCGTATCAAAACGTGGTGCTGAATCATGACGTAGGGCTTTGTAGAGTGCCTCACGCCCAATCCCTGCTTCTTTAGCAATTTGAGTCATGCCACGAGCTTTAGCAATAACACCAAGTGCATGGGCTAATTCAGCTGGATCATTATCTTCAAGAACCATATTGAGATACATCACAATGTCTTCTTCAGTTTTGAGTGACTCAGCCATATCAAAACTTGGTAAATCAGCGACTTTAACCATTTTAATCCTCCAATGTTTTCGATAATTTGACTGCACGATCGATGTCTTGTTGTTGAGTCGATTTATCTCCTCCACCAAGCATTACAATCACTACGTCACCATGCTGGATGTAATACATTCTCCATCCAGCACCGAAGAATTCTCTCATTTCCCAAACGCCATCTTGGAGAGGCTTAATGTCTCCCCAATTTCCACGTTGAACCTTATCTAATCTACGATTCAGACGAATACGGGTCATATTGTCTTTAATGCCATCTAACCATTCATCAAATTCTGGCAGACGTTTAATTTCAATCATGAGAATTCCTTATCTTCTCACTATATTGTATTCGATCGAATACAATATGCAAGTAGTCTATACGGACATCCATTAATTTCGTATAACAGCCATTATGTTAAATGGGGAGTGATTTAGTGGAATATTCTTTAATTTTTTATATGAAAGAAGATACCTTGAATCGTGTCAAAAGAAGCATAGATTTTTTATCCATACCTCTAGTGTTCATTCTTTATAGTAAAATTTTAATCGTTAAACCCACTAAAGCAGAACCGATGATGACTCTGAGCACACTTTGATTAAATTTAAATAATGCGACTACAGCTAAAATTGCAATAATGGCAGAGATATAATCAAAATTCCCTTCAAAACCCTGTGGCCAAAGCACGTGGTAACATAAAAAGAGTGCCAAATTTAAAATTACGCCCACCACGGCAGCGGTAATGGCGGTTAAAGGGGCAGTAAATTTAATTTGATTGTGTGTGGACTCTATAACAGGTGCTCCGGCTAAGATAAAGAAAAATGAGAAAATAAAAGTAAACCACGTGACGATGATTGCACCTAATGCACCTGCAATAAATTGATGTTCAGCACCCAACAGCGAATGGTTATAAGCTGCTAAGAAGCCGACAAAAGCCACCACCATGATCAATGGGCCGGGAGTACTTTCACCTAGAGCTAGTCCATCAATCATTTGAGTTGGTGTCAGCCAGTGATAAAAACCGACGGCCCCCTGATATATGTAAGGCAGAACAGCATAAGCTCCCCCGAATGTCATAAGAGCAGCTTTAGTAAAAAACCAAGCAAGTTGAGTATAAGAATGACTCCATCCAAAAATTGCTGTTAAAGAGATGAGCGGAATTGCCCATAAAAGTGCTGAAATTACAGTTATTTTGATCAGATGAGACCATTTAAAAACAGCATGTTCAGGTGTAGGGGTATCATCATCAATAATTGCACGTCCATAGGATTTTTGACTGGACTGATGTGCATTTAGCTTAAATAAATCAGGATACTTTTTACCGACCAAATAACCCGATATCGCTGCACATAAAACGATTAAAGGGAAAGGAATATTAAAAATAAATATTGCAAGAAAAGCGATAACTGCAATCGCCCATAGAAATTTATTCTTTAATGAACGACTGCCAATACGATACGTGGCATGAAATACAATTGCGGCAACTGCGGGCTTAATGCCATAAAACAAACCGGCAATGATCGGGACGTCGCCATATTTCACATAGACCCAAGACAGCCCAATGAGGATAAAAAGAGAAGGTAGAACAAATAAAACCCCTGCAACGATGCCACCTTTGGTTTTATGCATTAACCAGCCAATATAAGTTGCAAGTTGTTGAGCTTCGGGGCCGGGTAAGAGCATGCAATAATTCAATGCGTGCATAAAACGCTGTTCTGAAATCCATTTTTTTTCTTCAACTAACTCTTGGTGCATAACAGCGATTTGCCCGGCAGGGCCACCAAAGCTAATGAATCCCAGTTTTAACCAAAATTTGAATGCTTGCCAAAAGCTGATAGATTCAATTTCTGTTTCATCTATTAAAGATGACTTATTATTCATGTTAAATTCCTTTGAAAGTCTGCATATAAGCCATCAAAAATATGGTTTGAAAGATGGAGTAATTGATCATCATCTGTGATCGTGCTTCTTAAGCCTTGCAAGATTTTTTCAATGCCTAAGGCTTCGGCAGGCTCATTTCCCCCAACATCTAAAAAATGAACAATTTCAGCGATTTTATTTAAAGCAGGGGTTTGTAATTCAAAGCTATGCATTAACACTTCAAAAGTGACTAGATGATTGATATGGGTAAATTGGGCATCATCAAAATCAAAACCTAAGGTATCTTTGGGGCAATCATTGGGATGCTCTAACCAAATAAATTTTGCCTGAGGGTCTACAAATTTCTGAATGATCCATGCCGATGCCAAACGGTCAACCCAAGGACGCTTTCTGGTTGCCCAGATTTTATTTTGAAAATCTTGCTTGCATAGGACTTTTAATTGCTGTTCAAAATTATTGGGTTCATCGTATTCACCTAACCGGGCAATAACTTGTTCTAATCGGGTGAGTTCATTCAGTGTTTTGCTTTGATGAGTATTTGGGAAAAAATCTATTTCTATCAGTGAATTGAGGTTTTTTCTTAATTTTCGAATCTGTTTGAGATGTTCTTTTTTCTTATTTTCCTCAAGCGTATTTTGTATTTGTGAAATTTCAGTTCTCAGTTCTTCATATTCTCCAGTCCTGTCGAAAAGTTGAGCAAGGTCTAAATGTGCAGGAGGTTCAGTCTGAAAGATATAGGCATGCCCATGTTCATTAAGATGATCATGAACAACAGACTCGAATTTTTCAGAATGTGCTTCGGGTAAGAGGTAAACACCATCTCTTAAAGTTGCTGCACCATTTGACTTTAATGAACGCCAAATTCGCATTCTTGCGGTTGTGCTTTGACTGGGAAGTGATGAGATCAGTAATGATATTTTCATGTTATAAAATCAACAAATTTTGTTTATCTTATAACAATTTTAAAGGATTAAAAATAGTTTTCCTTTAATAAGAATATATGTAAAAGTCATAAAAGATTTTTCTATCCTTTAATAGTAAATTCAACAGATGCTTATAACTTAGCAGTTTGTAAAATAGAACTTTATAAATCTACTCATCTAGGAAATGCACATGGTCTGGCTTATTGCTAAGTACGCTCTAACTGCTGGAATGGTCATACTTATTTCAGAAGTTGCTAAACGTAGTGACCGTCTAGGCGGATTGATTGCAGCCTTACCTATCGTAACGATACTTGTGCTGATATGGATGAAACTTGAGAATCAAGACCCGCAGAAAATTTCAAATCATGCTTGGTATACCTTTTGGTATGTAGTACCGACATTACCTATGTTTTTAGCATTCCCAATACTTTATCAGCGTTATGGATTTTGGCTATCTCTAGCCATTTGCTACGTAATGACCATTCTTCTTTTTCTTGCATGGGCAGCTATATTGCACCATTTCGGTATTGATTTGCTGTAAATGAACTAGGGGCATGAATGTTAGTTTTTCTAAAATTAACATAATACACCTTATACGAAATGCGTTATAATTATCTATATAAATCAATGCTGTAGTTACATGATTTTAGCCCACATACCCTCTGGTGGGCTTTTTTTATGATTTTTCACGTTCCACGTTTAATAAGTGAGCGATGTTCCACGGCTTTGATAAGGCCAAGTGAATAATCAGGAAGCCTGGTCTTTTTCTTTTTGGCGTTCATCCAGCTCTTTCTTCAGCGCCTTTTTATCCTGGTACGATGCAATCAGCATGATCGGGATCAGCATCGGGGCCACAATAATTCCCAGGGCAATGTCTTTCAGTTTCGGCATGATCTTTCTCCCTTAGTCATTATCAAAAACAGCATTCAGCACACGGCCAAATAAGCCACGTTTTTTAGGTTGTGGCATAGCAGTAGTTGTTTGCTGAATAGGCTTATCTTCTATTGGCATAACTTGTGACGACTGTACAGTTTCTTGTAAGTCTGTAGTTGTACGAACTTGTTCATTTGTACTGTCAGGCTTACTGTCAGGCTGAATATTTTTAGGTGTATAACCAAGTGCTAAGGTTAGATTGTCAATCTTATCTTTAAGTTGCTCAATCTCCTTATACATACGTCTTTCACGCTCTTCGGCAACTGACTTATCGTGCCGTAACTCTTCAATTAATTGTTTGTACAGTTCAACTGTAGTGTTGTCGTTTTCCTTACTATCAGGCTTACTGTCAGCCTGACTGTTAGGCGTACCGTAAACACGTTGCATTTCACTAAAATCAATCACTTTTCGATTCTTCGCATCAATTTCATAACTGATAGAACCGTTCTTCATACGATCATAAATTGATGTACGGGCAATTCCATATTTTTTAGCTAATTCTGCAACAGTAAATTTAGGCATAGTTCTTTAATTATGTTTTAGTCCCTCATTACATGAACTGTAATGTACTTAAGCCTTAAAACCTAGATTTTTAAGATGTGGAAGAAGTTGTTTTTGCTGTGTTGGATCTCTGAGCATATCTTTAATTTTAATCGCTAATTCTTCATAGCTTTCACCTTGATTTGCTAAATGAGACAGTTCATGTAGACGAGATAGCTGATTTCCAAATAAGTTAATTTGTGCATCATTCATTTGATAAAAAGATTGCTTGATAGTGTTAGTTTGTTTAGATGGTCGAGCTTTAGACTTAATAGAGAACTGGATATCAGTAATCACTCTTCCTTTCTTAAATTGCTGATAATCTACAGTTATATCAGTATGTTTGTTGATTTCACTAATTGCTTTGTCTAATACATTAGACTTGAAATTAGACATAGTTGAATACTCTTCAACACCAAGTCCAAGCTTTGATCTTAAATCATTGATACTGTATTTTTCAGTCTTAGCAACGCTTAACCACTTAATAATAAGTTCATATAATCGAATACTATATTTGCTTTTAAAGTCAGAAACTTGCTCGATATAGTATTTTGTGAATTGTTCACTTAATTTACTAATTAAGCTAATTACTTCATGACTAAGATATAAAACAATCAAACCGCTCTTATCAACATAGGTCACTTTATTAACCCAATTAGCCGTTGAAAGTGCTTCTATGCCCTTATACCTATCTAAATAGCTAAACTCTCTTCGCTTTAACGTTTTAGAAGCATCTTTAAGTAGGGCATAAGCATTATTGCTATCCACTTTAAATTGATGGATATAGTCGCTCACAGATATTTCTATCGGGGTATCTGGGGAAAGATTGTTTGATTCTCTAGCTTCAACTATTGCTAGAAGCATAATCCGTTGCTCTATTAGGGATAAATTGAAAGAGGCATCAATAAGAGCATTATCCTTTACAACTAACTTATTGGTATTTGTCATAATTCCAAGGTTACTTATTAATCTAACTAGGTTATATACCGCCTAATTTAAATAGTCAATAATTTAACTATTCAAATACCCCTTAAACCTATCTTTATAACCCCTTAAACCTATCTTTATAACCCCTTAAACCTATCTTTATAACCCCTTAAACCTATCTTTATAGCAATTTAAGATATTAATTTTAAATATTTTTTTAAAGTCTAAAAGCATTTAAAAACTTTAAAATAATTAAAAGCACAGGGAGTGAAAAATTGCCCTTGGTTTTCGCTACGCTCAAACTCTATTGAATCTCGCTTTCGCTCGATTCGTCGGGGCAATTTTTTGGCTCATCTCGTTGTGACTTTAATAAAAAGCAAAAGCACGATGAATTCGCTTCGCTCATAGAGCTTTTTTACTCGCTGCGCTCGATCTAGACTCAATTTTCTGCATGTAATTTACGCTTATTTAGGCTTCACAGCCTAAAAAGCTGTTTTTCAGAGGGTCTAAGCGCGAATTTCAGCGATTTCACTCGTAGACACTCGTTCTGTACCTTCCAGTGTGAATTTGAGCTTAAATCGCAAACAGGCAGCATTTAGAGCCACATTTAAAGAGGATTCAGATTAATTCCTTATCATTTGTTCCATGATCAAATTTAAATTTCTCAGGTCGCTTCTGTAGATTTTCAAGATTTCTTTGAGCATTCGTTATTTTTTGGCTAGAACTAGAAGCAGTATCCAGGTCCACTGATTTTTCTATTTTATTTGAATGTGGCTTTTTTTCACTGATTCCCATTTTGCTCAAATTTCGTAAAACTGAACTGTAAGAAATATTGTTCGCTAGCTCAGGTAAATCAGCGTGGATTTCCTTAATTGTATAACCAGATTCCAGCCGTTTTTCTATTTCTGGTAATACAGATATGATGAATTTCTTTGCGCCATGTCTGGTGACCATAATGACTTCCTCTTTCTTTAATTTATGCAATTATGTGCAACTATATGCAATTAAGAGCTTTTATATGATTTTATATGAAATTATCTGCAGCTATAAGCTTTTAAATGGTTTTTATTCATTTTGATGTGCAATTATATGCATTTATGTGCAATTGAACTTTCAGTGATATTGGCAAGATGTGTAATGTTATATAACATGGCAAGCCTTGGTTATATAAATTACCCGACTTATTCGCTTTCAGCTCAACGTGGCATCTTGTCCTGCGGAGCTTTTGGCATAGCCAAAATGTACTGGAAATCAAAAAAATGACTGAACAAAAAAAGCCGAAACGGATACGCCAAAAAGTAATTCAAGTTGTGGTAACTGAAGCTGAAAAAAAGAAAATTGAAGAAAGTGCGGCCCAGGGAAATTTGTCGGCTTCTCAGTATTTGCGTGATTTAGGATTGGGTTACCAACCTAAAAGTCTGACTGATATAAAGACAATCCAGGAAATTCGCAGCCTAAAATCAGATATGAATAAAGTGGGTGGACTACTGAAAAACTTGATGAATGGGGAGCTGACTGATCCGAAAGAGATCAGATCTAAAGTAAACGGGCTGCTGCTGGATTTTTCTAAGAATCAAAATTCGATTGATCTATTCATTTCTAAAGTCAGATCAGCGGTCAAGTTTTAAAAAGTGTAAGGTGTGTGACCTTGTATAGTGGCTATTCATTTTATAAATAACAAAAGGCTCTACATGAGAAAGATTATCAGTTATCCTTCATGCAGATCAATAATGTTGTGAGTTCGGTATGAATGCTCATGTAGCACATTTGGAACAAATTTTAACCATTCATCAGTTAAGCAAAAAGTTTGGCTCACGTTTTGCTGTCAACAAAGCTACATGGTGTGCAGCAAGTGGAGAGATTATTTGCCTACTCGGGCATTCTGGCTGTGGTAAAACGACGATGCTACGGTTAATTGCAGGCTTGGAAACCCCAACCAGTGGCTCAATTTCCCTTGAAAAAAATATCCTATGCGATGAGCAGCACTGTCTACCTGCCGAAGCGCGTAATATTGGTCTGGTTTTTCAAGACTATGCCCTGTTTCCACACCTGAATGTACTGGAAAATGTCATGTTCGGTCTGAAAAATCTCCCTCGAAACCAGCGACAAGCAGTTGCAGAACAAGCCTTAAAGCATGTGTCTATGCATCACCATATGCACAGTTACCCCTATACTTTATCGGGTGGTGAACAGCAGCGCGTTGCCTTGGCACGTGCCTTGGCACCTAAACCTCATGTCTTGCTGATGGATGAACCTTTTTCTAATCTGGACCATCGTTTACGCGATCAGATTCGCAAAAGTACGATTGATCTTTTAAAAAAGACTGAAACCACGACCGTGATTGTCACTCATGATCCAGAAGAAGCCCTGCAGATAGCAGACCAAATTATCTTGATGCATCAGGGGGAGATTATTCAAATAGGAACCCCTAAACAACTTTATTTTCATCCTTCTACTCTGTTTGCTGCCCGTTATTTTTCTACTGTGAATGAAATACCTGCTCAACGACGAGACACCCAGCTCGAAACAGTTTTTGGTTGTGTAGCAGTCCCTGAAAACCTGATCGAGCTTAAACAGCCAGTTTCCTGCTATTTCCGTCCACATCAGCTTCAGGTAAGCCGAACGCCTAAAGAAAATGCTGTGGCTGCAAAAGTTATTCGAGCCAGTTTTATGGGAAGTAGCTATCAGTTACAGCTGCAACTTGAATCTGTCTCGTCTCTTTTACTGGCTCAGGTCGATCATTTAGATAAATTTTATGAGTATGAACAGGTCTATGTATCTATAGATTTAGCGGCCAGTTTTTTCTTTGCCTCTGGTGCAGAACTTAGTGCAAGTCTTACATCTGAACTTGAACCAGCCGTTCAGTTTTAAATTTTTATAAAGGAAACATGAAATGAAGCTTCTTCCGAAAGTTTTTTTAACTGCTCTGGTTGCCTGTGGTGGCAGCTGGACGCAAGCAGCTGAAGTAAACCTCTATACGACGCGAGAACCTGTTCTGATTAAGCCGCTGTTAAATGAGTTTAGCCAGAAAACTGGGGTAAAAGTCAACACGGTGTTTATCAAAGATGGTTTACTTGAGCGTGTTAAAGCGGAAGGAAGGCGCTCGCCTGCAGATGTAATGCTCACCGTTGATTTTGGCAATCTGGTCGATCTGGTCGAGGGTGGTTTGACCCAGCGTGTAGATTCAAAAATCCTAAATAGTGCGATTCCTGCCAACTTGCGTGCTGCAAATGGTCACTGGTATGCACTGTCCATGCGTGCACGTGCCGTGTATGCCTCCAAAGACCGTATTCCCCTTAGTGCTATTTCTTATGAAGATCTGGCCAACCCAAAATGGAAAGGCAAAATTTGTATCCGTTCCGGCAGTCATCCTTATAATACGGGTTTAATTGCCGCCTATATTGCGCATCATGGCGAAAAGCAGGCTGAAAAATGGCTGCGCGGTGTCAAAGCAAACTTAGCGCGTTCTGCGAGTGGGGGCGATCGTGATGTGGCCCGGGATATTTTGGGGCAAATCTGTGATATCGGTATCGCAAATACCTATTATGTCGGTACGATGCGTACAGGCGATGCAAGGCAAAAGCGCTGGGGGAATGCGATTAATGTCGTTTTACCAACATTTAATAATGGAGGCACCCATGTTAATGTTTCTGGTGCAGTCGTATCCAAATATGCGCCAAACCGTAAAGAAGCCGTCCAGTTAATCGAGTTCCTGGCATCCGATCATGCTCAAGCCATCTATGCAAAAAGTGGCTTTGAATATCCAGTGAAGCCTGGCGCTAAAATTGATCCAATCATTGCCAGCTTTGGCAAACTGAACGTAGATTCAATTCGTTTAAGCGATATTGCCCGCCACCGTAAAACGGCCAATCAACTGGTTGATAAAGTACAGTTTAACCACTGAGCTTTCTCCTGACTTATAGGGGGCACCACTCAGCTCCCTATAAGAACCGATTAATTTTATCTCTTATAAAGCCTATTCTTTCAATGTCAAAAATTAAATTTGTGTTTGGTTCATTATTTTCACTTAGTGGACTATTAACGCTACTTGCCTGTCTACCAGTCATTGCATTGCTCTGGACAGCTTTGCAAGGCAATAGTGAGATTTGGGAACACCTGATCCAGTATGTGATTGGACCCACCCTCCTCGAGACTTCTTTGCTTCTCCTGGGGGTCGGAATACTGACTATTTTGATTGGCACAGGAAGTGCCTGGATTGTGACAGCCTATCAGTTTCGTGGCCGTGCATTTTTAGACTGGGCTCTGTTGTTACCACTGGCAGTTCCTACCTATATCATTGCTTATAGCTATATTGATATTTTGCATCCGATTGGCCCGGTCCAGAGCCTGCTCCGCGAAGGTTTGGGTTTAGATATGCAGCAGCTGTGGTTTCCGAATATCCGTTCCGTCGGGGGAGGAATCCTTTTATTAAGTTTCGTGCTATATCCTTATGTCTACTTAAGTACACGTGCCATGTTTTTAATGCAGTCCGCGAGTCTGATAGACGTCGCACGTAGTCTAGGTTTAAAACCGGATCAGGTCTTTTTGCGCGTTGCAATTCCACTTGCCCGACCTGCTATTGCGGTCGGTACCAGCCTGGTTTTAATGGAAACGATTAACGATATTGGTGCCACTGAATTTCTTGGAATTAAAACCCTAACCTTGTCTATTTATTCCACATGGATTAATCAGGCAGATTTGGCCAGTGCTACACAGATTGCCATTTTTATGCTGATCATTATTACGCTTCTCGTAGTCGTGGAAAGACTGGGGCGACGCAGACAGCGTTATATGAACTCTGCCCAACGTAGCCGACTTATGCCTGCACAGACCGTTGCAGGGGTCAAAGCCTTAAGTTTATTTGTGATGGGTTTGATTCCGATCGCTATTGGCTTTCTTGTTCCTTTTAGCCATTTGCTGGCAGAAGCCTATAAACGTTTTCAGTATGCAGGCTTTTCTAATGACTTATTACAAGCCGCAATAAATACCGTGACTTTATCTAGTATTGCGACATTGGTGACACTGATAAGTGGTTTCTTGATAGTGAGTGCCGCACGTTTTAGTAAAAATACCTTGTTTAGCCGAATCTCAAGTTTAGGTTATGCCATTCCCGGTACCGTACTGGCGATTGGTCTTCTGCTGTCATTAGGGGTAATTGACCATGCTCTAGCAGATTTTCTTGAGTTTAAACTGGGCATTTCTGCTGGATTAATCTTTTTAGGCACCAGTTTTACTTTAATCTATGCCTACACTATTCGTTTTATGGCCATTTCGATTGGTGGTACTGAGTCGGGTTACAACCGGATCAATAGTGTACTTGATGATGCCGGACGTAATCTGGGACAAACCAAATTGGGAATCTTATGGCATGTCCATTGTCCACTTTTACGCCCTGCAATTATTTCGGCTGCATTATTGATCTTCGTAGATTGTATGAAAGAGTTGCCGGCGACTTTGTTATTAAGACCACTCAACATGGAAACGCTCGCCACACAGTTATATGCAGAGGCTTCACGAGGCACTTATGAGGATGGAGCCATAGCAGCATTACTCATTGTTTTGGTTGGACTGATACCAGTTATTTTACTCGCTCGAATGAGTAAAAATAATACATAAAAATCTATACCCACTTAGATTTTATCAGCTCCTTAGTTTTTTGAAGAGCCTTTTTCTGGGCGAATCCCCCCTAAAAATAATAGGATCTAAAAGTAGAATTTTCTCTTAAGATACGAGCAGGAGATTCTGCATGAAAACATCTAAATTTACTGATAGCCAGATCATGTCCATTTTGAAGCAGGCTGAATCTGGGACACCCGTATTAGATTATTTATTGTTGATCCACAATTTGTAAAAGAAAGCCTGGCTTGATTTATATAGCTCTCGATTGAGGGCTATTCGCTATAACCAGATTCGAGAATCATGATGAAGCATTTAGGATTTGTCGGAAAAAGTACAGAACATCTTGGATATACACATGTTGAAATTATTAACAGTTCTCTCCGACTGTCTTTCAACGTGCCATTAAAGAATAATCCTGAGGAAGTCTTTAGAAAAATGGTAGAAAGCAACTACGATTTATTAATGGCGACCTCATCAGAAATTTCGTTTGAATTAGACCATGAAATAATTGAAAATTTAGAAAAATTAATTAAAAAACAAGGTATTGAGTTGGAGGAATTTATTCAGGATACGTTGGTTAAATTTATCAATCAAAACCAATCAGATACTGCCCACTAATTACTATATTCAGGCAATAAAAAACCCCGGCATCCTGCCGGGGTTTTTCATATTGGGTTGCTAAGTATGACTCCTGTCTTACCTCACGTTCCTGGTGCGATCTTTCTTATTCTTGTTGTTTGGAACATCCTGTTCTCTATGGCTTCATCATAGGAAAATTCACCTATCCTGGACAGCCGTAAAGAACCGGAATTTACGTAAGCCTAGGCGTACAAAATAGCCTAAATTTTATCCCCAGCAATTGGGGATAGTTTTGGAACCTGGATCCGCATGAAATGGGCACCGATCGCCAAATTGATCGTTTTTTAACCAAATTTACTGGCAAAATGTTACAGATTTGCTTAAAAACTCACCAACTTATTACAAAAGCCAATTTTTGTACGTTTTGTGATCAGGTTGAAATTTTCAAGTTATTGATATTTAAGTTAATATACAAGTGTACTTCGTATAACCGCCATTATGTTAAATAGATAGCAGTTGGGAGATTATTTATTCTTTCAATAGACAAAAACTTGCGGAATTTTTCTTAATTTGTAATCCTTGCGGCCAAGGGTGTCTAGCGTAGCTAAGACAGGTATTCGTTATAGTCGGGCCGCTATAATACGGATGACGAGTGCCTGTATGTTTAACCTAAATATCTTTAACAAGATCTCTAGCGAAGTTTTGGGGCTGGGCAGTTGTATTTTGGGGTGGTTGGGGGCGGGTACGGGTGGGGGGTTTTGTTGGAGTGGGGTGGGGGCGGGGGGGGGGGGGGGGGGGGGTGT
>NZ_JBIUAT010000046.1:0-15101 GCF_044547685.1 Acinetobacter sp. NPDC052428 | reverse complement strand
GCGATGCGTAGTTGTAAAACAGATACGAGTTTTGAAGCCATGATTCAACTGTGCGCGAGTTTAATTAACTCTCGGTAATTCTCAACAGACCCTAGTAATGCGCGTTTGATGCTTCTTAATAATCTGTGGTTAAAAAGAGCCATCACGATCACGGGGGTATCTAAAGCAAGCTGGAGCATGAATAAATTTTGTAGCACCCATTGCTAAAAATATTGATCGAAGGTCTTGAAAAAATGAAAATACATTTTATCGTATTACGATCACTTTTAAAAAAGGATCATATATGATTCCAATGTTGGCTTCAGAACTCGAACAAGAAACAGACTGGCGTGTTATTAGCTGCGAAATATTAATGGATCGATCTCATACTAATACTGATGAGGTTTTTGGAAATATCGAGATAAAATCAAAAAATGGTATCTCAATATATTTTGGGTTTACTTCATATATGAACAAAGAAATCGAAATGGAAGAAATCCGTATTCTAAATGCAGATAATATTGAAATATGTGTGCATGACGATGATGAGGGAGATGTCTTCGCTGCCGCTCATGACATTGCATGTCAAACAAATTGGCGAAAAATAGCAATAAATATGAAATATGAAAAAGTTAAGAGGAAAGTCAAAAGTATAAGTTTTAATCTCGAGAATGAAGCTGATATTTTCTATTTTGCAGACAGTCAAAACGACTTTTCAAATTGGGTGAAAAATAAAATTTTAGAAGAAATAAGGTGAAAATCAGTAGCCGCCAATTTTTTAATTAAGGTTTAGGAGGAGTACAACTTACTACATTAAACTAGGTGGATTGGTTCAATAAGGAGTGTGTACCGTAAGCATCGAACCTATCCTATAAGCCTTAATTTGGTTCCCACTTATTTTTAAGTGGGGACTTAATTTATGACCACAAATATCCATGCATCAACCATATCTACTTCCAAAAAGCGAAGAACATACAGTGATGAATTTAAAAATAGTATTGTTCAAGCCTGTAAAGAATCCAACACTTCAATCGCCTCAGTCGCTTTGCAGTATGGTCTGAATGCAAATCTCGTATCTAATGGATTCGCCTTCTGGATGGCAGACAAACTCTGTACACTCGGCACTAATCACCCTCACTAAAATTTTGATTCCTTTTGGGTAATGCACAAATCCGTGATTGAATCAGAGCATTTTCAACTTTATGAATAGTACGATTCACATTACTTTCAGTGAGATTATAGTCAGCGGATAACTCAATTTGAGTCCTATAACAGCGTAAGTAGTTTAAAGTTAACAATAATTGATCCTCTAAACACAAAGAATGCGGCCTTCCAGATTTTTTCTTGGCAAGTTCAGCTTTTTTTAACACGGAGATCATTTTTAAGAATAATGGGCGAGCAACTCCAACGAGTCGTTTAAATTTCCCATCGTTAAATCGAGTTAAATTTTCATATTTCATAGGGCGAGTATAAACAATTTTTTACTTTCGCAAGGTCTAATCTAATACCAAAGTAAGCGTCCGCTGAACTCCACTTTTTCTGACTCATTAATATCGCGATAGTGTCCACTTAAATTTTGAAGTGGACACCTATTTATGGATTTAAAGACAGTCTCAGACAGTACACCAACACTAAAAAAACCGCCGAATCTTTACAGCTGAATTTAAACAGCACTTGGTCGGGCTGTGCCAGCAGCCAGACACATCAGTGGCCAAGGTAGCAATGCAACATCAGGTCAATGCCAATCTGTTGCATAAATGGATTCGCCAGTCCAGATCAATTCCCCCTGCATTAACAACCCCATCCAGTCTACAGGTCGACTTTCTTCCCATTGTGCTGCATTCGACTCCAGTCAAAGAAGAAGCACCTCCGCCATGCACGTCGTAAATTCTATGAACTGCATGTGGCCGGGAAAAGTCAGGTCGCTGAACAGGCATTAGTGCTGATTCAGAAACTGTATGCCATAGAAGCAGAATTAAGAAAAAAGACTGATGGTACAGCGGAACAACGCCGCGAATACCGGCAACAGCACAGTCAACCGGTGATGCAACAACTGTATGAATGGCTCACCCAAGCATTAGATAATGCTTGGCGATGCAGAGCTAAGCCGACAGGCGTGATATTCCATACTGACCAAGGCAGCCAGTATAAAAGTCATCTGTACAGGCATAGGCTGCAACAATATGCGATGGTACAAAGTATGAGTCGCAAAGGCCTTGCGCAGTATACTGCTCATGGGATAATGCACCTACAGAAAGGTTATTTAGAAGTCTTAAAATGGAATGGATACCGAAACTTGGCTACCACTCCTCAACTGGATTTGATCAAAAAATGTAAGGTTTATAAGAAGAAGACCCAGATCGAGTGGATTTGATCAAAAAAAGTATTACATTTTTTTTGACACGATTCCCTTAGGTAACCCCCAAATTCATGCTAAAAAAAATGCAAGGTTTGTTGGCTTGGAAATTGGTTGTCTCAAGCATTAGTCCCTAAAACTATTACATTTTTTGATACTATCTTCTAAGATTACCTAATAATGTATATGGCTAAATGTATTGCTAGGTTTGAATTTTTTTTACTGGGCATTTGAATAAGATAAAAGGGTAGATTGCCCTAAGCAATATTGAATAATTCTTCTGGGAAAAATGTTAAATGAATGACTTGCATGAATTGAATGGCCTAAAAAATATTTATCTCTATGATTCATACTTACCAAATAATTCTACAAAAATTGAATTAGGTGAAGGAAATTCTAATTTAACGGGTGCAAATGGTGCAGGAAAAACCTCTACCTTAAATTTAATCCCAATATTTTATGGGGCCCGTCCAGACAGATTAATGGATCGCTCTGCCAATAAACTCAATTTTACAGATTATTATCTCCCTCATGCGCGTAGCATGATTGTGTTTGAATACAACACACCGATGGGACTGTGCTGTGCTGTTTTTTACCGTAATCAGGATAAACAATGCTATCGCTTTATTCAGGGCAGCGCATCTGAGACTGTTTTTTCAAAATCTTCTATCGAATTCCATAAGCAACACAAGACGGTAAAAAGTCTGTTGCAAGAAATTGAAATTAAAGGTTATTACGTCAGTAAACAGATCGACAATAGCCTGGATTATGTAGCGGTTCTAACTAGCGATAAAAAACGTCTGAATCGTGATTTCAAATTGAGGGATCTTGCTTCTATTTTCTCTCTTAGCGGTAAAGGCCATGAATTAAAGCATATTGGGGCATCCACCCAGATCACCCTAAATAAAACTAACCTGTTAGATAACTTCAAGCTCATGTTGGTTGATGCTTTTTTAGAAAATGAGCAGATGATGAATCAGCGCTCAAATACGCTGAATTCTTCCAGCCTCATTGCTGATGTTCAGACATTACGGGAGTTTGATAAGGAAAAGCCAAAACTGCAACTGGGGATCGAGCAGCGACATGCTTTAATGCAGACTTACTCTTTGCTGGAGGCTTATCGAGGTCAGGCACTCAATAAACTAGAGTTTAATAATACGACAATCGCACAGCTTCGTTATCAGAGAAGCCAAACTATTGAACATGCCAAAGCTGGATTAAAGGTGATTGAAAATGAGATTATTGCGAATAGCTCCAATGAATCACGGGCGAAAGGTGAGTTGGAAGGTTTACAACATAGTTTAGCTTTAATAGAGGAAAACGAGCAGAAATATAAAAATGCTGACATTCTGAAAAAACAGGAAGAATTCAGTAATCTTGCTAAGTACAAGCAGGAAGCTGAAGATGCGCGCCGTTATGTGGATGAGTTAGAGAAGAACCAGAAAGAAATTGTTCATAAATTTGAAAAACTTAAAAATAATGCCTTGGAAGAAAAAGACCGAGATTTAGCTGCTATTCATGAACGTAAGAATGAGGTTTCTAATTTAATACACAATTTGCAACAGGATAGGTCTCATGCAGTAGATCAACTGGCTTTGGATGAAAAAAATGAGCTTAATGCTTTCGAGCAAAGCAAACAGAATGAGCGCAAATTTTATGAAGATGAGGTTGATCACTGCAACAATTTGATTGCTGAAGCATCTAATCATACTCAGGAAGAGCAACAGCAAATCGAAGAGTACCAGCTGAATCTACACACTCACCAAAAAGCGATACGGAATAAGGAACAGCAACTCAACACAGCAAACGCTGATTTATCACGCCTAAAAAGCGAGCACACTCGAGCTAATGTAGATTTTGATTCAGCTAAACACCATTTAGATAAATCTACACAAACGGAACATCAGTTAAGAGATATCTTGTATCAGAAAAATACATTATTGAGCTTTCTGAAACAATGTCCTGAAGACGATTGGAAACACAACATTGCCAAACTGATTAATCCTAAATTATTTTTGCATACCGGGTTGAAGCCTTCTTGGGACTCAGAACAACAAAGCGGACATGTTAGTTTCTATGGCCTTCATCTTGATACTTCCAAGCTGGATCTTCCGGTTGAAGCCGAATCACTCAATGAATTGGAGCAGCGCCTTGCAAAGGCAACCACTATTTTGGAAGAGGCTAAAGAAAAATACAGCCATACTGAAAAAGCAGTGGCTGCAGCTGCCAAAGCAGTTCAGAATTTTGAGCTAAACCTCATTAAATTACAGAATGAGCTGCGTCAATGCCGAGAAACATTTGATAGTACCCAGCGTATATTTGAGCAATATAAGCAAAAGATCCAAACAAATGTAATGGATCGGAGAAAATTAGCTGAAGGACAACGTGATCAGGCTCGTCAGCGATTAAAATTATTCAATCAACAAGTAAATGTAGAACGCCAAATGATTCATGATCGTTTTGGCAATGAAAAAAACCAAATTCAGCAGAGTTATGATTTCAAAATTAAAGAACAATTAGAACGTAAAGCAATGTTGGATGAAAGATCTAAATCTGTGATTCATAAATGTGATAATAAACTCATAGATCTTGAATCTTTACGTAATAGTGAATTGCAGCAAAAAGGTTTGGATACTACACTTTATCAAAAGGCACAGGATCAGCTAAAACAACTGAACCATAAATGTCATATCGTGAAAGATTATGAAATCATCTTGATGCAGTACAAGATTTGGTTCGAGCAGGAATACTCTCGTAAAACGGGGATCTGCACCTTAATCGGAAATCTCGAACAAGAAATTTATGCTTTCCGACAAAATTTTGACAAACTGAATGTCAAAACCGAAAAACTTAAAGAACAATCACGTCATGAAGTTAACCTTATTGAAAGCAATCTTCAGCAGGTTGAAGAGGAAAATACCAAGATAGCCTCTTTAAGAAACCGTATTAATTCAGTACTGGAAGGTATTCCGCATATTGAACAGCTTGAGGTTGCTGAGCCGGTTAGTTTTGAATGGTTTTACCGGAATACTGAGGATCATCTTAATCGTCAGAAAGAACAGCTCAAGGAGCTGAAACAATCCCTCAATACAGTACTAAGTATTTTACGCCAGAATAGTGATTTCGAGCTCTACAAGCAGTGGGAAAATCGTATGGCGCTGTTAGGTAATGTGAACACCACCACATATGATCTTTACGGTATGAAAGAAATCGAAAATATGCTGTTGGTGGATATTCCCACTAAAGAAAACCTCACGATCAATAGTTTTAAACTGGCTGCTTATGATTTACGTAATTATGGGCAATCTTTGGCTAAATTCCGCCGTAAGCTGAATGCGATATCTAAGGATCTTACGGAGCAAACCAATACAACCAATCCATTTACAGCGTTAGGTAATATTCAGATTGAATTACTTTCTGTACTTGATGGCCTCAATGTCTATGAGCAGTTAGATCGCTTTGAAAAAGATCTGGATGAAGAAGCGATTCAGGAATCATCTCAGCTCATACTACCGAGTGAGAAGCTAATACGGTCATTTGAATCAGCTGTTAAAGCATTAGAAAAGTCGAATGTTCAGACTGACGATATCCGCTCTTTAGTCAAACTGCGTATCAGCTATGAGGAAAATAACCGTAAGGTTTATGTGAACAATGATTCTGATTTGCTTTCCGGCAGTAGTACTGGTTTATCACGATTAATTGTCATTATTATCTTTACGGCTTTAACACGAAAACTATGTCCAGATATCAATACAGTCATCCATGTACCACTCGATGAAATCGGCCAGTTTGATTCACAAAATACAATGCGATTATTCGAGTTGATGCAAAAGCAGAATATTTATCTGGTCTGCGCTCAGCCGAACTTATCCAGTGAATTAAGTGAAAGCTTTGTGCATAAGAATGATATCGACCGAAACTTCGGTATACGCAAGTTTAAAACCCAGAAAAACGAAAAACCTAATCCGCTTTTAGCCTAGTGGGGACCTATTATGCAAATTGCTAAATCAATTTTTTCTGACATTGTAAATGTTTTAATTTCTGGGGGAATTATTGATGAACATGTCCACAAAGATCTCTACCACAAGCTCCAAGATGATCTGGTCTTGGAGGAAATAAATAATTATCTCGATTGGATGGGAAAAAAGTGTGTCCGTACCAAAGATAATTATGGGTTCTACTGTGTCTTTAGTGAAAGTCGCAAGAACAAAGCAACCCGTGAACTTCTAAGAAAACAGTTCAGCGAAATTGTGTCGAAAATGGAGCCCTTGAATGACTGGCTTCGCTTATGCCGTTCAATAAAAGACAATAGCCGTATCATGCAATGTGGGGATACGGTGACTTATGGTGAACTCATCACTGAGGTTGAACGATCTCCACTTATTATGTCGCAACTCAAAGAGTTAGTCATCAAATTAGGTAAGGCATCCACCTCACCCAAAGAGCAGATTAGCTCTGTGCTTCAATACCTTGTCAGCAATCAATATCTGCATCCAACCGGTAACACTGGCACGACTTATATTGCGACAGCTAAGTGGTCTGTTTTCTATGATGAGCTAGAATACATTTGTACTTTTAATGGCATCAATTACGATGAAATACCTGAACCGGAGCAGGGCGAGCTGATATGAGTGAGTTGGAATATCCAGCAGCCAAAGCGGCAAAAGCGCTCAACAACTACATTGAGCATATCGGTAATGCGATTGTATTTAACAACGCAATTGTGCCTGTAACTGATGACAATGAGTATTTAATCAAAGTATTGAATAAAGCAGAACTTGGCTATTTCAACACTGAAAAAAATGGCTTTAACTTATACAACCACGTGATTTCATTCGTAACGTATTATGAGAAAAAACGTAGGGTTACTGACAGCTCTAAACAGATTCATAAACTTATTTCAGATATTCGTGCCAATATCAGTGAATTTGAAACGACCAAACTCAAAAGTGTAGAAGATGCTGAAATTTATAAGGATGAAATTAGTGAAGGTATTGTTGAATTAGCCAATACTATTTTTGAGAGCTGCTATGATTTCTCCACCCAAGCACTTCAAGACCTGGCATTGTTTAACAATCTTGAGGTCCGTATTCAACGCATTGAAAAAACCATCAGGATTTTAAGTTCATTGACTGAAGTGATGGGCGCACTTTCAACCAACGCAATGCTTGAGCTTGGTGCTTCAGATAAAGATCTTGAAAGTTTGGTGGTAAATAAGCTGATCCCCGTATTCATTATCTGTAGTAAAGAGGTGAAATACAGTGCTTCTAAATTAAACAAGCAGTTGTTTGATTGGAAACAAGAATTATCTTCGCAGAAAAAAAGCAACATGGTGGATGCTTTCCACCGCTTTTTAAAAGGAAAATCTACATTAAACCTGGAGTTTGATGAAGCGACGGCGTCAGAAGTTTTTTATCATGTGCCATGCAGTGAACTCATCAGCTATGCAGATCTGGATGCTGATGAAGAACAGGAAACGCTACGTGAACTTGGCTCAAAAGTATTTGCCAAGCGTGAAAAACGGATAGAGCAGAATAAAAATCAAGAAAATCTGCCAGATGTTAGAGAAGGGAGTGAGGTTGTTGAACAGCCTTTAACTGCTTTAGAAATTGCTACGAGTAATTTCTTTGATGCATTGCTTGTGGATGGGGGAAAACATCAACAATTGAGTGGCGTTGAAACATATGAGCTGCTAATGCCAGGATGCGATATCGATTTTTGGCTGATCGCTTTAACCAGCCACTATAGAAACCGATTCAAAGATAAATTGAACATGGAATTTGTCGAAACTATAGATCCTATATTTGATGGAAATAGTTGTGTATCTGATGTCATCCTTTCTCGAACTGATAAATTGCAACAGATTGCCTGATAGGAGAACATGAGTGACATTTGGTATACGTGAACTATCGGTAATTCAGACGGCATTGCAATTAAAAAAGCGGTCTATGGCATTCAATAAAACCTGGCAAAAAGTTCATCAGGATTATCAGATTGGTACGGTCCATGGTAAGGAGCTTCACCTTACATCCAAAGAACTGGAGTATTTGGAGCGCTGTATCTATGCAAAACAGGTTAAAGTCGCTCCTGAACAGTCTCTGAATTTAGAATCTGATCGTATGGATTTGTTAAACTTTTTGAAAGATGAAAAGTCTGGTGGATATTCTGTATTCGGCGATCAACTTGTATTTGCATCGGTGCATGCAAAATTGCCATTAAAACAGGAAGAGGTAACGATTGGATATAAGGGCTTAGTGCCCACGGTTCATGCCCATGTGTTGTGTTGCAATAAGATTGAAAAACTGATTATTGTTGAAAATGGAACGATGTTGACGAGACTGTTTGATTGGTATGAACAGCTACCTGAAAAATGGCAAGACAGTCTATTTTTATATCGTGGTCAGGGTCAAAATGCACGTCAGGTGTTTGAATTACTAGCCAAACTTCCCGAACATGCTGAAATTGCATTTTATGGTGATTTTGATCCATTCGGGTTGAACATCGCTGCTCATTTCCTTAAACGTAGAACAATGTCGATATTAATTCCTGAATGCTGGAATGAAATCAACCGAAACCATGTGGACAATAACACTACGAAATTTTTTGAACAGATCCATAAAAGTCATGATCTTTATACTGATACTGTTCAGCCTTTAGCTATTAGAAATTTGTATAGGCATATACACATCAATCAAATTGCTCTCATGCAAGAAAATGTGAATCGGTTAGGGCCTTTAATTGAGTTAAAGGTTGATTGAAATTCAGTTAATATCTATTTTAAAGAAATATTTAAATAAAAATATTTAGTGATAAATTGTTTTTTAATTGTAGTATTCAAAAGGGATTTGGTAAGAGTGGAAAAAATATTTTTACAAATACAAAGAATGAAAGTTGGGCATGTTTTTGTTATTGATGATTTGAGTTTTTCTTGTAGTAAAAATAATGTATATAGAGTTTTGAGGAGGCTGAAAAAAGAAAATGTTATTAATGTCGCTTATAAAGGTATCTATTACAAAATAGAATATTCTGAATTTTTAGGAGGGAGAAAATTACCACCTGATACAATGGATGTGATTAAAAAGATAATTGAAAAAAATAAAGAAGTTATACAATTACATGGTGCAGATGCAGCTAACCGATTTCGTATAAGTACTCAAATGCCGCTAACAAGAGTTTTTCTAACCAGTGGTTATTCACGCGAGATTCATATATGTGGTGCTAGGGTTAAGTTTATACATACAAGTAATAAAAGATTATTACAGTACCCAATGCATGATATTGGTTGGGCAATAGCATGTCTTTATTACTTGGGTAAAAATTTAGTCGATGATAAAGTACTTGAAAAGATAAGAAATCATATAGGTGATAAAAATTTTAATATATTAAAAAATTCAGATATTAATATATGGGTGAAAAAATCAATTTATAAATATCAGTTAAATAAAAACCTTTGATTTTAAAATTTGTTTATGTAATTTTTATAAATACTCGATTACAATTTATACAATTTATACAATTTATACAATTTATACAATTTATACAATTTATACAATTTATACAATTTATACAATTTATACAATTTATACAATTATAAATATAAATCTCCCTTACGGTAAGCAACTAGATTGTGTGGGTGATTTTTAGGAAGCCCATTTAAAAAATGGGCTTTTCGATAGAGTCAAAGACTTTTACAATCTGACTCACTAGCTAATACAGACTGTGAGAAAGAGGGGTGTCGTTTTACTGAGTTGAATGAACCACCTCTGAAGAGCTGTTAGGTCAGTTTTCACATGATTAAGCTGATAGCTGCTGCAATTCATAATCTGCCTTGAGTTGCGCTTCCAGAGCATCCCACAGTTCAATGCGAAGTTCTGCCGATTTAATTGCACTATCGAACAGCTCATGCCAAGAATTTAAATCTTCTTTAAACTGGTCGTTGATGATTCTTTTCACCGCGGGTCCGTGTTTGTCACCATCTAACTCAATATGACGATTCAGATAATAAACAAAGGTTTCAGCATCAGCTTGGTTAATATCCCAGGTATTGAGCAAATGGCTAAACATTTCAGGGATGGAGTCTTCACGACCATAAAAGAAACTGGCAAGAACCTGAGAGGTTTTACCATTCAGAGCTGTTTCAATAGTGAAATTCACGAAATTCTGAATAGCAGGGGCAACTTCCAAGTTTTCTAAAGCGTCAGCTACCGCTATTTGTGCACTCTGGCTGCTTTGTTGTACTGTTTTGATAAATTCATCAATTTTTGCGGTTGAAGCACCAATTTCTGACATTGCAATCAGGTACATTTCAAAATGTGAACAAACTTTACCGTTAGGCAGAGAATCAGTTTCTTCTCCTAGAATAATTTCATTAATCAAATGGGCTGCTTTTGAATTCTCGTTTGGCATCCATGGTAATGTAACGCACGTTAAGTCTTGCTGTAATCGCTTTGCCAATGACATAAAATCCCATACAGCGAAAACATGCCATTCCATAAATTTCTGCAAATCGTTCACATTTTTAATGCAAGAAAACACATTATGTTCTCGCATTTCTTTTAGTTTTAATGAAAGTAATGCTTGTTTATTTTCAAATTCTACAGGTACTTGAAACATATTTTCCTCGGATCTTATTTAAAAATAATGTATTTTATAAAGAACTAAAAGATTAAATTTTATCTTTAGTGTGATTTATAATAGGTATTATAATAAACCTATTGGATTAGTCAAAACTTAAGCGGAAAAATATTTGATTATTAAGATATTATTAAAAATTAAAAAAAAGAGAAGATCAGAATTAAGCAATAAGTATAATAGACTTTTCTTGAAAGAGTTAATTTAAGAGTGCCAAATTTACCATTATCGAAGTTAAAATCATTCTTAAATAAAACCGTTTTCGTCTATTTTTATAATGCTCTGTTAGTATTCTAAAACATTTAAGTTGACCTGCAATTCGCATTGTTTTCAGCTTGGTTGTATTTTTAAGATAACTGAATTTAAGTTCGATGATGGTTTAAGTGTTTAAAAGTTAATGAGAATTTATCTTTAAGCATGAAGAGGAGGGTCTTTGAGATTTTTTTCTTTGCAAGTTCAACCTGTTGTAATAATAATGGGCCAGAAACTCCAACGAGTCGTTTAAATTGTTCATCATTAAATCGAGTTAAATTTTCATATTGCATACGGCGAGTATAAAGTATTTATAATTTAGCTAGAAATTTATTACAGATGAATATAAAAAACAGGATAGAATCCTGTTTTAGTAATTTGCCATTGACTCTGGTATTTTTTCAAAGAACTTTTTTCTAATCTCTTGTTTTGTTAGTTTCCTGTCACTTTCTTCTAACAGTCGATCTAGCCAGATTAAGAGCGCATCATGATTCTTATGACAGTGATTAACAGCTAGAAATTTACTTAAACCATAGCCATCTTGAATATTCAAATCTAGAATCAGTGAATAACCAATTTGTTTAATTTCAGGATTAATAAAAAGATCATTTTTCATTTTAAATTCTCTATTGATTAAAATAAAACTTTAATATTTATTGTTTAAAATTGCACCATAGAAACTTTTTGATAGTTCATAAAAAATACGAAAGACAAAAATATTTTGATGAGCTATCCGTTATGCTTGAATTTCTAAGAGTTGTTTAAAAAAACAATTAAGCCTGCTGTTACTCACCGTAGGATTTTATGAAATTATTTTTGTTAGCTCATAAAATCCCATTTGTTTTTCTGGGGTGTTCGGATAAAGCAGACTGCTCGAATGCCTGAAGCAATATATTTTTCCTGACAGCGCTTTGTTTCCTCAATGGTCTGATCAACCCACTGAGTTTCGATGGCTATTTGGGCTTTATTGATGTGCAAGAAATTGTGTTCCCAGTTTTTTTCTTGTGAATCGCGGGTGTCTGGCAACATGGCATAAACATGCTGAGGTTTTTATATTTATCTTTCAGTCTCATCCATTGCTCATCATTCAGCGTGAAACTGTAGATTTCTTTATTTTCAACAATACCGAGAAAGCCGATTGTTATACTAAATTACCGTCTTTTGTCCCATTTTTAGGCTAGTAAAATCCTTTGTGAATCAGGCACAATGAAACTATAAATTTCAAGTTTTTATAGCCTGAGTGCTAGCGGTATTTTTTAATGACAAATAATAATTTTTCACAAGTAGCAGCTTTTATCTGGTCGGTTGCCGATCTTCTGCGTGGTGACTTCAAACAATCGCAATATGGTCGTGTGATTTTACCGTTTACGCTGTTGCGCCGTTTAGAGTGTGTACTTGAAGCCAGTAAGGCAGATGTATTAGCAGCCAATGAAAAAGTGAAACTCATGCCACTGCCAGAGGAAGCTAAAGAAAAGATGCTGCTGAAGGCAACCAATGGCCTGTCATTTTTCAATACCTCAGAGCTGGATTTAGGCAGCCTGGGTCAAAAAGACATCCGTTCAAACCTCAATACTTATATTCAAAACTTCTCCAAAGATGCACGTGAAATCTTTGAACACTTCAAGTTCGATGAATTTATTGGTCTCCTGGATGATGCCAACTTGCTTTACAAAGTCGTTCAATATTTTTCAGACCCTAAAATTGATCTCAGCCCAAAAAATATATCTAACCATGAAATGGGCTTGGTGTTTGAAGAGCTGATCCGCCGTTTTGCCGAAGGTTCAAATGAAACTGCAGGGGAACACTTTACCCCGCGTGACATCGTTCGCTTAACCACAGGTCTGGTATTTAGCAAGGATGATGATGTGCTGAGTGGTGACGGTATTATTCGGACCATTTACGATCCTACGGCGGGTACGGGTGGATTTTTATCCTCAGGTTCAGAATATGTGTATGAGCATAATCCTGATGCTGTGATGCGGGTTTTTGGTCAGGAGTTAAACCCAGAGTCTTATGCGATCTGTAAAGCAGACATGCTGATTAAAGGTCAGGACGTGCGTAATATCAAATTGGGTAATACGCTGTCCAATGACCAGTTGGCCTATGAGAAGTTTGACTACATGCTATCGAATCCGCCATTTGGTGTGGACTGGAAGAAGATCGAATCAGATATTAAAGATGAGCATGAGCAAAAAGGCTTTGAAGGTCGTTTTGGTGCAGGCTTGCCACGTGTATCGGATGGATCTTTGCTATTCCTGATGCATCTGATTAGCAAGATGCGCAATAAAGACGACACCACGGCGCAAGGCAGTCGTATTGGTATTATCTTGAATGGTTCGCCGTTGTTTACAGGCAGTGCGGGTAGTGGTGAAAGTGAAATCCGTCGTTATATTCTAGAAGCCGATTTGTTAGAAGCGATTATCGCGCTACCAACCGACATGTTCTATAACACTGGTATTGCGACCTATGTATGGGTACTGAGCAATAAGAAAGATGCTGAGCGTAAAGGCAAAGTGCATTTGATTAATGCTACTAGCCTCAGTTCAAAAATGCGTAAGTCTTTAGGCTCGAAGCGTAATTATTTAACCGATGAAGAAATCCGTACCATTACCCAAAACTACGGCGCATTTGAAGCGGTAGATACCTTAGCCCATGATGGTGAAAGTGATCAGAAAAAGCCTTTCTCAAGTAAAATCTTTAACAGTTACGAGTTTGGTTATCGCCGTGTGACCATTGAACGTCCATTACGTTTATCGGCACAGATCACGGATAGCGCGATTGCTGGATTACGTTTTGCACCGAAGCCGTTTAATGCGGTAATGCAAAAAGTCTATGCGCAATACGCTACGAACTGGACAGAAGACAGCTATGGTCAGCTTGACGAGTTTGACGTGGAAATCCGTGCGTTGATTAAAGCGGAATTTAGCGAGCTGAAAGAAAAAGATATTAAGACCGTTCTTGAGCCAAAACTGTGGTTAGAACAGCGCAGTTTGATGCGTAAAGCCGAAAGCCTGCAAGCCAAGATTGGTATAGCGCAATGTGATGACTTTAATGTCTTTGATGATGTACTCAAGCAAGCTTTAAAAGATGCCAATGTGAAACTTGAAAGCAAAGAGAAGAAGCAATTTCTGGATGCGATCACCTGGAAAAATGCCGATGCTGAGCCAGTCATCAATAAAGTGGTGAAAGGCGTTGAAAATCCACTGTATGGTCAGTTTAGCTATAGAGGTAAAGTGGTTGAGTTTGTGCAGGATGGGGATTTGCGTGATGCGGAAAACATTGCCCTTGACCCAAGCCAAAGCACCACCGATTTAATCGAGTCTTACTTTAAGCGTGAAGTGCAACCGCATGTGCCTGATGCGTGGATTAATACGGATAAGCGTGATGCGCAAGATGGTGAAATTGGTATTGTGGGGTATGAGATTCCGTTTAATCGTCATTTTTATGTATATGAACCGCCACGTGATTTAGCCGAGATTGATGCAGATTTGGATGCGGTGAGCCGTGAAATTATGGCACTTCTGCAAGAGGTGCATTCTTAATGGCTAAATATGAAAAATATGCTGAATATAAAGATTCAGGTGTAAAGTGGTTTGGTTCAATACCAGAGCATTGGTCTTCATTTTTATTTAAAAGAGTTGTAGCGAATATTAAAGATGGAACTCATGGCACGCACGCACGTGTAGAAAATGGGGAATTATTACTTAGTGCTAAGAATGTCTTTAATAATGGGATAGAGATAGGTGAGAATGAAAGTTATATTCCCTTTAAAGATTATGAAGAAATTACTAAGGCGTGTCCTCATTTGAAAAATTGGTTTTAAATACTTAAAATCCTCTTTTAAGCTCTTTTGATTTCTATATTTTTTCAATGGCACGTACTC
>NZ_JBIUAT010000045.1:0-15114 GCF_044547685.1 Acinetobacter sp. NPDC052428 | reverse complement strand
TCCCTTCCCGAACTCAGAAGTGAAACCTCTTAGCGCTGATGGTAGTGTGGGGTTACCCATGTGAGAGTAAGTCATCGCCAGCTCATTATTCGAAAATCCCCCTCCGCTAAGGCAGAGGGGGATTTTTTATGCGTGGGATTTAGTGGAAAGCTTAGACACTAATTCTTTATTAAAATAAATTCTATTTATAATTTTTAAAATATATTTATTTACTTTTCTATGCTGAATTTAGACCAGAAACTCTGTATCTTGATGTTAATTTGGACAATAAATCAGTATAGAGAAGATAATGTTGTCGCAATTTAAAATAAAAATTCTACTCAGTTGTTGTGCTTTAGCATTTACTGCCTGTCATGCAGAGAATCCATCTTCTAGAAGTACTCAAGAGACATCTACATCAGCTGCCAAATCGAATGCAGTCTCTTCAAGTGTGCAAAAATATAAGACTGAACAGGTTGCTCAATTTAATGAGCCGTGGGCGATTACTACTTTAAAGGATGGCCGACTATTAATTACTGAGCGCAAAGGAAAATTGCAGCTCTTTGATCCAAAAACCAAGAAAAAAATTGAAGTTAAAGGCATACCTCAAGTCGCATATGGAGGCCAGGGTGGCTTAGGCGAAGTTGCTTTACATCCTGATTTTGCAAAGAATCGGTGGGTATATCTGAGCTATGCTGAACAAGGCCAAGGCGGATATGGTGCAGTGGTGATCCGGGGTAAATTAAACTTAAATCAAGCCACTCCTCAACTCACACAAATTGAACGGATCTGGACGCAAGTGCCGAAATTTTCAGGCCAGGGACATTATGCCCATCGGATTGTATTCGGGTCGGATGGTAAGTTATGGATCAGTTCAGGAGAACGTCAGCAATTCAACCCTGCACAGGATATGCAATCCAACGCCGGTAAAATTATTCGCCTGAATGATGATGGCTCAATCCCTGCCGATAATCCGTTTATGAATCAGGGTAAAATTGCCCAGCAGGTCTGGAGTCTTGGACATCGTAATCCTCTAGGCATGGCTTTTGATCCGAAAGGGCAGCTTTGGGTGATCGAAATGGGACCAAAAGGCGGCGATGAACTGAACAAGATTGTCAAAGCTAAAAATTATGGTTATCCGTTAGTGTCCAATGGCGATCATTATGATGGCAAGCCGATTCCTGACCACAGTACCCGACCTGAATTTGAGGCCCCGGCACTGGATTGGACTCCGGTAATTTCTCCTTCAGATTTAATGTTTTATACGACTAATGTCTTCCCGAAATGGAAAAATAAAGCGATTGCGACCGGTCTGTCTTCCAAGGCGATTGTGATTGTGGATACGACCCAGACTCCAGTGAAAGAAGTCCAGCGTCTGGATATGAAGGAGCGGATTCGCGGGGTTGCTCAGGCACAGGATGGTTCACTGTGGGTGATTCAAGATGGTTCGCAAGCCGGTTTGTTAAAAATGACAGCACCTTAATCCTCTGCTTTTAGGATGCTTATCTGAAAATGAGTTATTGAAAGGTGGAATAACGCAGCATGAGCTGACCCTCTGAATGAAAGGATTTTTAAGCTGATGCTGACATGAAAGAAAAAGGCCTCTACATCCTGTGAAGGCCTTTTCATATTCTGTTAAAGGTATAATATCTGTTATACCGATCAGCATCCTGCTACGTGAATTTTTTATTTTTCTTACAAGACTTCCTGTCTTGGTATGATCTGAATATAGCCTGAAGCGATACAGCGCAATAGGGCAGTTTGGCTGCATAGATTGTAGGTCAAAGCCGACAGCCAAATTTTAAAAAGATAAATTCAAAAATACTGTTTTAAAATGATCATCCGATCAAATTACAAATAGGGATGGTGATTTTGCTGTATCTTAGCGAGAGAATACTCTTTTGATATGCATCAACTGATATAAATAAAAATGTCGATAAAATAATAAAAAGGAAACTCCTATGCCTACGATTTAAATTGAAGTTCGCCAACAATATCCTCAAGCAGTTGAGGAACAATTGCTTAACAGCGTATTTCATTGTGTGAAAACTGCCTTTCAGCTACCTGAATATGATCGTAATATTCGTCTGGTCGTGCATGAAGCGCATCGTTTTCAGTATATGAGTCATTTAGCTCAGCCTGAATATTTTACCTTGATCAGT
This sequence comes from Acinetobacter sp. NPDC052428, assembly GCF_044547685.1. Lineage (GTDB taxonomy): Bacteria > Pseudomonadota > Gammaproteobacteria > Pseudomonadales > Moraxellaceae > Acinetobacter > Acinetobacter lwoffii_G. Next base: position 12,973 of record NZ_JBIUAT010000045.1, on the reverse strand, counting down.
ATTGACTGTTTTGCTGGCCGCAGTCTGGAGACCAAGCGCAACTTGTATCAGCAAATGGTCAAAAGTCTTGGGGAAATCGGTATTCCTGCAGACCATATTTTGATTCATCTGAGAGAAAGTGCATTGGAAAATTGGGGGATTCGAGGAGGGCAAGCCGCCTGTGATGTTGATCTCGGGTTTAAGGTTAATGTCTGATGCATCCAGATCAGTAGTCACGTTAAATCTAAAGTTTAAACAGAAAAGCCTCAACATCCTGTCGAGGCTTTTCTGGATTTGCTTCTCAGATCTGACTCCTGTCTAATCTGTCAACGTCCTGTTGATTAGCGCTTTTTATTGTTGTCGTATCGCTGAGCAGACTTCCTGTCTGTCTATGTACTGACTATAGCCTCGCATAAAACAACCGCATAGCGGCTAAACTCTGCGCTGCATGTAGGCTAAAACGTACAGGGCTGTCGTCCAGTCATTAAGCACTGACATATTGAATCAGTCTATCCACCACAGCTTTTAAGTTTTTATTATCAAATTCATTGCCTTGGAAGGAATAATCTTTGTTGCGTGCAAAGATGTCACGGATTTCAATCACGGCATTGGTATCTACCAGTCCAAGTTGAGTGCCGACTTGACGAATCTGGTCAATCGAACGTGAGCCATTGGTCGCGCCATAACCAATATAAGCTGCCGGTTTGCCTTGCCATTCCTTGCCGAGATAGTCCAGGGCATTTTTCAGGGCAGGGCTATAGCCATGATTGTATTCAGGTGTGACAAAAATAAAGGCATCGCCGAGTGCAATCTTGTCGGCCCAGTCTTGCTGTTTGGGCTGATCATAAATCCCGGTCAATGGCGGATGAGCACCAGAAAACAGCGGAAGATCCCATTCTTTTAGATCGACAATTTCAGTTTCTAAAGTGCTAAAGGCATAACTTTTAATTTCCTGCAGTACCCAGTGCGCTACTTTAATCGCGGTACGTCCCTCACGCACACTTCCAACTACAATATAAATTTTCATGTTTCATCCTTTCTTCGGGTCTGATCATCAAATTAAATTAATCAGATTTCAGGAAGGTGACTAGAGATGATTTGTATCCGGAATATAAAAAAGCTCCCGAAGGAGCTTTTTTAAAATCAGTTAATTAGCTGATGTCTTACATCAGTTTAATGCCTTGCTGACCCGCAGGTGTCACTTTGAAGATTTCCACTTCAAAGGTGATGTTTTTGCCTGCCAATGGATGGTTAAAGTCCACTTCAGTGATTTCATCATTCACCGATCTCACCACGCCATACAGGGTGGCTTTGGCTTTGTCTTCAAACTCGATCATGTGACCTTCGATCGGACGTTCTCCGAACTTCACCGTATCAAATTTCTGGATGTTTTCTGGATTCCATGGACCAAAAGCATCTTCTGGCGGCAGGCTCACCGTACGACGGTCACCAGCACGTAAACCAAACAATGCTTTTTCAAAACCAGGCAGTAAATTGCCATCACCAATCACCAGGCTGACCGGTTCTTCACGGCTACGGGTATTGTCAATTTCCACGCCATTTTCGATTGCGACAGAAAAGTGCAGCTCGACTTTAGAACCGTCTGCAACCCGGGTTTCTTCGTTAGGATGAATAAAATCAGTCATGTTGTGCTTGCGCCCGTTGAATTCGATGTTTTTCTAAGAAAAAGGTATCAATCAGCATCAGAATAGTGCCTACAGTAATAGCACTATCTGCGATATTGAACGCAGGGAAGTGGCTGTTCTGGTAATACACATGAATAAAATCGACTACATAGCCGAGGCTGACCCGGTCGATTAAATTACCGATGGCACCACCCAGAATCAGGGCAATCGCCAATGGTAAAATTTTCATGTCTTTTGGCATGCGCATCAGCCAAAACACAAAGATTACAGACACTAAACCTGCCAGTGAAGTAAAGAAATAGCGTTGCCAACCACCGGCATCGGACAGGAAACTAAAGGCAGCGCCATAGTTATGTAGCAGTGTCCAATTTAAAAAGGGCAGCACAGGAACAGGATCTGCATAGTTCAGATTTGTCACTGCAATCCATTTGGTCCATTGATCCAGAATGATCGTCAGAATGGCCAGTCCAACCCACCATAAATTATGTGGATAGAACTGGAATAAGCCCTTTTTGGTGTGGGTATTAGGCATATTTTCTCTCTTCGCCTTGGCCTGTAGGAAGGTTGATGATACAACGACCGCATAGACCAGGATGTGCAGAATGTGTATTTACATCTGGTAATACATGCCAGCAACGTACGCATTTTTCGCCATCAGCTGCTGAAACTTTCACATTCAAGCCTTCAAGATCAGACGCTTCACCTTGTGCTGCATCAAACTCATTGACGATCACTTGTGATGTGATCAGTACGAAACGAAGCTCATCACTTAACTTATCTAGCACTGCTTTTAATTCGGCATTTGCCCAAAGTTCAACTTTGGCAGACAAGTTAGAACCGACAGTTTTCGCGGTACGTGCAGTTTCAATGAATTTGTTTACTGCAGATTTCACGGCAATGAGCGTTTGCCATTCAGCTTCAGATACTACATTTGCAGTTGAAGCCACAGGAATATCATACCATTCAGCCGTGAACACGTATTTCTCTGATTGCTCAGGAATTAACGGCCAAGCTTCTTGTGCAGTGAAGCTCAGGATTGGTGACATCCAACGCACGAATGCTTGTACCAAGTGATACAACGCAGTTTGTGCAGAATGACGTGCTTGCGAATCCGCTTTCGTGGTGTATTGACGGTCTTTGATGATGTCTAAGTAGAAACCACCCAAGTCATTGATACAGAAATTAGTCAGAGCAGTCGTTACGATATGGAAGTTCATATCTTCGTATGCTTTCTTAATGGTTTCTTGCACTTCAGATGCACGTTGCAGAATGTATTGATCCAGCGCGATCAATTGATCGACAGGAAGCGCATCTGTTGATGGTTTGAAGCCATTCAGGTTAGCAAGCAAGAAACGAAGCGTGTTACGGATACGACGGTAACCGTCAGAGGCACGGCTAAAGATTTCTTTACCCGCTGTCATTTCATAACGGTAATCCGCAGAGGCGATCCAGAAACGTAAACCATCCGCACCCATATCTTTAATGATGTCTTGCGGCGTGATCACGTTACCGATCGACTTGGACATCTTGCGGCCTTTTTCATCCACGACGAAACCGTGAGTCAATAGACCTTTATATGGCGCACGTTCGTTAATCGCAATCGAGGTCAATAACGACGACTGGAACCAGCCACGGTGCTGGTCTGAACCTTCAAGGTACAAATCAGCAGGATCAGTCAGTTCTTCACGTTCACGCAGTACCGCATAGTGCGTTGTACCAGAGTCAAACCAGACATCTAATGTGTCACGAACTGCGTTGTATTGTTCAGCATCCGCACCGATAAACTCAGAGGCATCACGGTTATACCAGCCATCAATGCCTTCTTGCTCGATCAGCTTAGCCACTTCTTCAATCAGTTCAGGCGTACGTGGGTGCAATTCATTGGTGTCTTTGTGTACGAAGAACGGAATTGGCACACCCCAAGTACGTTGACGTGAAATACACCAGTCCGGACGACCTTCAATCATCGCCTGGATACGGTTTTTACCCCAGTCCGGTACAAAGCTGATATCGTTTTCAATCGCATTCAGTGCATTTTGACGCAGACCTTTGGCATCCATGCTGATGAACCATTGTGGGGTCGCACGGAAGATAATCGGGGTTTTATGGCGCCAGCAATGCGGGTAGCTATGCTTGATCACCACGTGTGCCCAAAGCTTGGTCGCTTCAGTCAATGCTGCAATGATTTTTGGATTGGCTTTGTAGATGTGCTCGCCCGGGAAGATTGGCGAAGTCGGTAAATACACACCATTACCGCCGACTGGGTTTTCTACTTTTAAGTTGTACTGTAAACCAACTTTATAGTCGTCCACACCGTGGCCCGGTGCGGTATGTACTGCACCTGTACCGCTCGCATCGGTGACGTGTTCACCCAAGATCACTGGCACTTGGCGGTCGCTAATTAAAGGATGTTGAAGAACTAAATTCTCAAGTTTTGCACCTGTGAATTCAGCAAGCACTTCAAATGCAGTAAAGCCATAACGCTGAGTTGCAGACTCAACCAATGATTTCGCAAGGATGAAGTTTTGTGATGCTTTGTCTTCACCAATTGCTTTCACCAGTTGGTATTCAAGTTCAGCGTGTAATGCAACCGCTTGGTTGGCAGGCATGGTCCAAGGCGTTGTTGTCCAAATCACGATATCCGTACGATCAGCGATTTCTACGCCGACACGTGCAGATAAATCAGCAAGGTCTACAACCGTGAAACCGACGTCAATTGCGTCAGATTTTTTATCTTCGTATTCAACTTCAGCTTCAGCGAGTGATGAACCACAGTCTAAACACCAGTTGACTGGTTTCAGACCTGGCTCGATATGACCTGCTTTCGCGATTGCACCCAATGAACGTACGATGTCAGCTTCTTGTTTGAAGTTCATCGTTAAGTAAGGATTGTCCCAATCCCCGAATACGCCCATACGTACGAAGTCTTTCTTTTGAAGCTCAACTTGGGTGTAGGCATATTCACGGCAGGCTTTACGGAAGGTAGATGCATCCACTTTTACGCCGACTTTACCGACTTTTTCTTCGACTTTGAGTTCGATTGGCAAACCGTGACAGTCCCAGCCCGGTACATACGGTGCATCAAAGCCATCCATGACACGGCTTTTGATAATGATGTCTTTGAGTACTTTGTTGACCGCATGACCCAAATGAATTTGACCATTGGCATAAGGAGGGCCGTCATGAAGCACGTATTTTTTCTTGCCAATACGCGATTCACGAATCTGCTGATAAATGTTGTCGGCATACCACTCTTCTAACCATTTCGCTTCACGTACTGCCAAATTTGCTTTCATTGCAAAGTCAGTACCTGGGAGGTTTAGCGTGGCTTTATAGTCCACTGCATTTTCAGGAGTTTGCTTATCGCTCATGCAAGTCATCTTCCAATCTAATCAGTTATGTCACTGACACGTTTTACAATAAAAATATGGGATATTAAAAGGGAAATGTGGGGTGATTTCGACGAAACTCAAGCAGTTTCTCGACATCATCATCAATTCCGGCTTTTAGCGCTTCAAGCGAAGGATAGTCCTTTTCGCCATGTAAATAGTTTAAGAACGTCACCCGCATCAACAGGCCATACAGATTAGCAGAAACATCTGGAAAATGTACTTCTAATCGCCACTCTGGGTGTGCTTGTTTGATGGCTGGACGTGTGCCGACATGACCTGCCCCAAACAGGGCAGTCGGGTCATAACCCGCAATACCGGTTTGCGTTGCAGAGTCGGCTTTTACTTTGTCTTTTAAGGATTGGGTTTCACAAATGACTTCCACCCCATAAATTCCTTTCAGGCAGGGCTTATGACGGTTGAGCCGTACATTAATGGTCGGGAAATCAATGGTTCGACCAATCTGATCGCCATATTGCACCCGCCCAGTAATGCTATAAGGACGACCCAGCAATTGTGCGGCCAAGGCTAAATCACCAGCTTGCAAGGTCTGGCGAATCCGGGTGGAACTGACCCGTTCACCATCTAGAGCAATGGTATTTAAATTGGTCACTTCAAACCCGTAATTGCGCAGGAATTCGCTGTTGCCTTGGCGGTTTTTACCAAAGTGAAAATCATCGCCTAAGACCAGATGCCGGGCATTCAGTTTTTCTTTTAAAATGTCGGCAAAAGCTTCTGCAGTCAGGCTGCGAAAAGTATGGTCAAATTTCGCCACTGCGATATAGTCCACACCCAGCTCAGTCAGATATTCAACTTTTTCACGCAATGATGAAATACGCGGTGGGGCATCATAACCCTGAAAGTATTCAAGTGGTTGCGGCTCGAAAATCATCACTACAGATTTTAAACCCTGTGCTTTGGCCACCTGTTGCAGCTGACGGATCATCGCCTGATGGCCTAAATGCACGCCGTCAAAATTACCGATGGTCACGGCAGTTTTGGGTAATTCAGAATGAGAGGCTAAAGCATTTAGACGGAGCAGCTGCATGGGCAAATCAAGTGCTTAGAAATATCGAGAGGCTATATATTGCCATAATCTCGCGCTTTCGTCTTGCTGTTGTGTTTTTATGCAATATTTTTCTTGAAAATTCATCTTCCTTAGAATTGAGCAGTTTTGTTTTTGTACACATTGATGATGTCTGATCAGAGCACTGGTGCTTTTCATTCAGCCGCTTTTGTTTTCTAATGTCAGGGTTTTTCTTGATATCAGGTGTTTCGAATGTCCGATCTGGCGCTCATCATGGCTCTATCCAATGAATCCAAAGGCTTGTTTGAAGCAGAAGGCGTTCAGGTGCATTACAGCGGGATTGGCAAAGTCAACGCGGCCTTTAAAGCTTTTGAGGTGATTCAGAACACCGGTTGCAGTACCTTGCTGAATTTGGGCAGCGCGGGGAGTTCGCATTTCAATGCACATGAACTGGTCGAAGTCACGCAATTTGTACAGCGTGATATGGATGTTTCACCCCTCGGCTTTGAGATTGGCATAACCCCGATGGATCAGCATTTCCCTGGTGCGATTGAGCTGGATTCCTTCTTTGACCATTTGCCGAAAGGGATTTGTGGGACAGGCGACAGCTTTGAAACCGGTATTTCAAAAGTGGCGTGTAATCTGGTCGATATGGAAGGCTATGCCTTGGCCAAAGTCTGTAAAAAGCTGGGCGTTCGGCTGATTTCAGTGAAATACATTAGTGATGGAGCCAATGGGACTGCGCATCTGGATTGGGAAGAAAATCTGTTGCTAGGTGCGAAAAAATTATTAGATTTATATCAAATGGTAAAATAAATAGGAAGGTTAAGTTTGCTCGGCGACCATAGTAGCTATGGTCGTGTGCCAATCAGAAGCGCTTGCTTATTTATCCGTACGTGGAATCACGCCGTATAACATCATGTGAACCGTATGCTGGATAATGCGTTGCTGCATGCTGCGGTTACGCAAGGTTTTACCCGTGACCATTTCCATTTGAGTGGCAAAGTCTGCATAGTTCTGGGTAATCGCCCAAATATTCAGAATCAGTAACTCAGGATCAATATCTGCAGAAATTTTGCCTTGCTCTTGCCAGTTGGAAATTACTTTGGCTTTACGCTTGACCAGTTTTTTCAGTGGACCTTTTAAAATTTCCAGAATATGCGGTGCACCTTGAATCACCTCCAAAGCAAATAAACGGGATGCTTTAGGCTGGGTACGCGACACTTCAATTTTTTGCATCAAATAATTGGTGATCGCTTCTTCAGGTTCAAGTTCAGCTTCCAGGGTTTGTAAAGGTGCCAGCCATTTTTGTAGAACGGTGGTTAATACCTCGACATACAGGGCTTCTTTATTTTCATAATAATAGAAAATATTCGACTTATGCATTTCTGCAATTTGTGCGATTTCATCCAGACTTGCCCCATTAAAACCATATAGGGAAAATACGTCTAGTGCAGCATTTAGCAGCTGATTGCGTTTTTGAGTACTCTTTTTTTGTTCCATTAGCAAATATAAAAAACAATGAAAAAGGGAATCCTCAATTGTACGGCAAATCATCAGATTTGTGCACACAGTCACAGGCTAATTTTTTGAATAATGATGATTTATTCTCTAGATCAATATTTAAAACAGGCTAAATGCATTTACACTAGGAGAAAAATTCAAGTTTCTGAAAATACTTCATTTATTCATTTTTTTTCTTCATCAATGCAAGAGAAGAATAATGTTGAAATGAAACTGATAAAAATGTCTTCTCATTGAGATAAAAGTATTTTTTATAAGAATAAGACCCAAAACCATGTGCGATTTTGGGTTGGAGTGGGTATTCAGGTCGCTAAAACTGCCTGCAAGACCTGATGTTCCAGTTCTGCAAATGTCACACTTTTTTGCCGGGGACGTGGCAAATTGACTCTAAACTCTTTGGCAATATGGCCTTTGTCCAGCAAGATAATCCGGTCTGCCAGTTGCACGGCTTCACTGACATCGTGCGTGACCAGAATGGCGGTAAAGCCTTGTTCGGTCCAGAGGCGCTCAATCAGGTTTTGCATTTCCAGACGTGTTAGGGCATCCAGAGCACCGAGCGGTTCATCCAGCAGCAGAATACGCGGCTGATGCGATAATGCTCGCGCTAAGGCGGTACGTTGCCGTTGTCCTCCGGAAAGCTGTGAAGGCCACAGTCCGGCTTTTTCTTTGAGTCCGACCTTTTTCAGCATTTGAGAGGCTTTGGCATGCTGCTCCTTCGGTAAACCAAGTTGCACATTCTGTTCGATACTACGCCAAGGCAGCAGGCGTGGGTCCTGAAACATCACTCGGATATCATCGGCAGTAATGCCTTCACGGATATGCCGGGCTGACTTGAACTTGATTTCGCCGTAGCTTTGCTGTTCCAGATCGGCAATCAGGCGCAATAAGGTACTTTTACCACAACCGCTGCGACCGACAATTGCCAGAAATTCACCCGGCTGGATATGCAGGTCCAGATCTTCCAAAACCTTGACCGAACCGTAAAACTTGTGCAGCTGTTCAATGATAATTTCGGCACCGATCACTGCAGCAGGATTGATCTCTGCTGTAGGTGGTTCGAGTGGTGCAATCGGGTCATTGGCATGACGCCCTAAACTAAGATCAGTCATCACATGCTCCTCATTTATTCTTTATTTTTGATAGCCGGCATGCCAGCGCAGCAGGAATCGTTCTAAAGCCACGGCCAGAACATCGGCCAGTTTGCCGAGCAGGGCATACAGTAAAATACCTACCAGAACCACGTCAGTTTGCAAAAATTCACGTGCATTCATAGTCATATAACCAATACCAGACTGAGCAGAAATAGTTTCGGCAACGATTAACAGTACCCAGACCAGACCCAGAGAAAAACGTAGGCCGACCAGAATTGATGGCATCGCACCCGGCAGAATAATTTCTTTATACAGTTGCCAGCGAGTTAAGCCATAGCTTTTGCCCATCTCGATCAATTGCGGATCGACGGAACGAATCCCATGATAGGTATTGATATAAATCGGGAAAAATACCCCAATCGCCACCAGAAACAATTTGGCAGATTCATCAATCCCGAACCATAAGATGACGAGGGGGATCAGTGCCAGTGCAGGAATATTGCGGATCATCTGCAAGGTGGTGTCGAGCAGGGTAGAGGCAGTTTTGGATGAACCATTTAACAGACCCAGCAATAGGCCCAAACCACCACCTACCAATAATCCGCTGATGGCACGTCCTGCACTGACTTGCACATGCGTCCACAGTTCACCGCTGAGCAATAAATTCCAGAAGGCTAAAACCACGGCACTCGGTGCAGGCAGAATCCGGCTTTCCAGCAGGCCTGTGCTAGAGGCAATTTGCCAAACTGCAATCAAGAAAATTGGAACCAGCCAGGGCAGCAGATGCTGCTCCAGAATTGTTCCACGTGAAACCTGCTTTGGGGTCAGGGTTTCAACGGAAACGACTTTTGACATTAAGCAGACTCCTTAATTTTCTCAGCCTGCTTGTTCTCGTCCGGTGTGTAGTTGTTCGCCACGATTTCACCAAATGGACCGGTCAAGTTTGGTTGAGTGAGTTTTTGCTGGGTTTCCAGTGGAAGTAAAGGGAATACCAGTTCTGCAAAACGGATGGATTCTTCCAGATGTGGATAGCCTGAGAAAATAAAGGTGCTGATCCCCAGATCGGCATATTCCTGGATACGTGCAGCGACAGTTTCCGGATCGCCGACCAGTGCCGTACCTGCACCACCACGAACCAGACCCACACCTGCCCAGAGGTTTGGAGAAACTTCGAGTTTGCTGCGATCGCCATTGTGCAGTTCTGCCATACGGCGCTGACCGACCGAGTCCATGGATTTGAACTTGGCTTGGGCTGCAGCGATAGTGGCATCATCCACATATTGAATCAGTTCTTCAGCCGCCGCCCAGGCCTGCTCATTGGTTTCGCGTACGATCACGTGTAAACGGATCCCGTAATTCAGTTCACGACCTTTAGCTGCAGCCTTGGCTTTTACCACTGCAATTTTTTCTTTGACTGCTGCCGGTGGCTCGCCCCAGGTCAAGTAAGTATCGACCTGATCCGTGGCCAGCTCAATGGCATCATCTGATGAACCGCCAAACCATAAAGGCGGATGCGGCTGCTGAATGGGTGGATACAGCAATTTTGCATCATCGACACTTAAGCGTTCGCCATGGAAACTAAAGCTTTCACCGGTATGTGAGCGTTTTAAAATTTCACGCCAGATGGTGGTGTATTCGGTCGCCGTTTTATAACGGGTTGTGTGATCTTCATAGACGCCATCACCTTTTAGCTCCTGCTCGTCACCGCCAGTCACCAGATTCAGCAGTACTCGGCCATTAGACAAGCGGTCAAAGGTCGCGGCCATACGTGCAGCCAGTGCCGGCGTGGTCACGCCTGGACGCAATGCCACCAGGAATTTTAATTTTTTGGTCGCATCAATCAGGCTGGCTGCAGTTAACCATGGATCTTCACAAGAACGGCCAGTCGGAATCAGGACACCTTCATAACCAAGATTATCCACGGCAACGGCAATCTGCTTCATGTAGGCATGATCTACAACACGTGCGCCCTTGCTGGTGCCTAAGTAGCGACTGTCGCCATGAGTGGGGATAAACCAGAAAATTTTCATGTAATATTCCTTAAATTAAATGATCTTGTTTGCTCATCAATGTGTGGCCGCTGGCGACCAGATCTGTTGCTGGACGCTGATGGTTTTGGGAATCAGTTGAACCTGCTGGAAGAGATCGGCAATATTCTGTTGAGCTTTGATCACTTCCGTCGTTAATGGTTGTACCGGCGAAGGTTTAAGACGACGCTCAAATGCAATCTTCGCTACATCCGTTTTCAGACCGGTACTTTTCTGATAAATATCTAGAGCTACAGCCTGGTTTTTAAGAATCCACTGGTCAGATGCATTTAAAGCCTGGATAAACTTCCCGGGGCTATCCGGATGCTTCTGAATAAATTCGGGATTGCCGATATAAAAGGAGTAGGTTTGTGGAAAGTCACTAGATTCAATCAGCACCTTAACCTTGCTGTCGAACTCGGCTGCACCCAGGAAGGGATCCCAGATTGCCCAGGCATCAATGGCTTTTTTGTCAAAAGCAGCACGTGCATCCGCAGGGGGAAGCCAGACGGCTTGAATCTCTGACCAGCTTAATCCGGCTTTTTCCAGGGTTTTGGCCAGAAGTTCATGGGCACTTGAACCTTTCTGCACCGCGATCCGTTTTCCTTTCAATTGTTGAATATTTTGAATGGCACTGTCTTTCGGCACGACCACGGCCAAAGAATTTCCCGCCACTTTTTCAAAGGCCACGTAGCTCAGGGCTTTGTCTGCCGCCTGTGCAAAAATAGGCGGAGTATTTCCCACATAGCCATAATCCACTGCACCGACTGCTAAGGCTTCCAGCATTTGTGGGCCTGCCGGAAACTCTTTCCATTCAATTTTGGCATTGGGAAATTGTTGTTCTAACAGCTTTTCATCACGTGCCACCAGCAGATTTAAGGCTGATTTCTGAAAGCCAATCGCAATGGTTTTAACTTGTTGCGCTGACGTGGTTTCTGCGGCAGCCGTTTGCTGTGGTTCCTGTTTCTGGCAGCCAGTCAGACTAAAGCTCAATAGCGCTAAGCTGATATAAGAAACTGTTTTTATATGACTCATCTTTATTCTCGAATTATTCTGCTGTTATTTAATAATTGCTGCATCAATATTCAGCTTTTGTGGAATCAGCTGCTGCGCATAAAACGCATCGGCGACCTGTTGCTGTTTTTGAATCACGTCAGTCGTGAGGGGTTTAACACCGAAGCCCATGCGTGAAATAGAGGTTTTTAAGACATCGACGGCTAGACCTGTCGGTTTTTGCAGGAGCTGAGCGGCAGCGTCCTGATTTTTTGCGACCCAGTCCGTGGTCAGGTTTAGTTCATTGACAACCGCCTGTACCACCTGAGGATGGCTTTCTGCGAACTTGCGATCTGCCAGATAGAATTGGTGGTTGCTCACCACATTTTCACCGCTGGCAATGACACGCGCACCAATCTGATGTTCAGCAGCTGCAAAGAACGGATCCCAGATGACCCAGGCATCAACTGCACCACGTTCAAATGCAGCACGTGCATCGGAAGGTGGTAGATAAATCACTTCAATATCACCGAGTGTCAGCTTGTTGGCTTCCAGAACTTTTAACAGCAGGTAATGCACATTTGAACCTTTGTTCAGGGCTACCCGTTTGCCTTTCAGATCCTGAATAGACTGGATTGGTGAATCTTTCGGTACAATCAAGGCTTCGGCCTTAGGTGCTTGCGGCTGATTGGCCACATAGACCAGATTTGAGTTGGCCGCCTGGGCAAAAATCGGCGGTGCTTCACCGGCTTCACCAAAAGAGATGCTGCCGACATTCAGGCCTTCAAGCAGTTGTGGGCCGGCCGGAAATTCTACCCATTTCACATTGACCCCTTGCTGTTTTAAGCTGGTTTCCAGCGTACCGCGTTCTTTTAAAATAGGTAATACGCCGTATTTTTGGAAACCGATATTCAGGGTAATGGTCTCTTCTTTTTTCGAGCAGCCTGAAAGCATCATGACACCCACCATCGCAGTACCAAGTACTGCAGTCTTTGCTAAAAACTGAACATGAGATTGGCGCATGAATCAAAACTCCCGAAAGTGAAAAACTAGTGAATGAAAACTTAGACACACGCTAATCGTTTTTGTTTTTCTAAAAAAATAACTATTCAGGAATTTCTAATGAAGAAAAAAGATAAATAAAAAAGCGCAAAACTTATGCGAAAAAGTGATTTATATAAAAATGAAGATTTAATATTTAAATTAGGGTCTGTTGACATTTCAAGTATAGAATTTACCCGATAAAGGTAGCCAAATAAATATACAAGCTAATGCAACTGCCCCCTCATAGCTACAC
>NZ_JBIUAT010000044.1:0-16596 GCF_044547685.1 Acinetobacter sp. NPDC052428 | reverse complement strand
ACTTTAAAAGCTTTATTTTCACCCGATAAAATACCCATAAAACAAGAGGAAGCTCAAATGAGCTTCCTCTTGTGAAAAATTGTGGGACAGCAATGGTCGAAAGACTCCTTTTTTTTGTCCCGTATTTGCTGTGTTGTTTTATTTAAGGCATAAAAAAAGAGTGTTTATAAAAACACTCTTTAATTAAATCATCATCTAAAACGGCTTAAAGGCGCATTTCAATACCTTGGGCTGCCATATAGGCTTTGGCTTCCGGAATGGTGTGCTGGCCAAAATGAAAAATTGAAGCTGCCAGTACTGCATCAGCACCACCATGGATAATGCCGTCCGCCAAATGCTGTAAATTACCCACACCACCAGAAGCAATCGTCGGTACCGTGACGCGGTCATTGATGGCACGCATCAGGGCAATGTCGTAACCGGCTTTGGTGCCATCGGCATCCATCGAAGTAATCAGTAATTCACCTGCGCCGAAGTCAGCCATTTTCACAGCCCATTCAATCGCATCAATCCCGGTTTCTTTACGGCCACCGTGGGTGAAAATTTCCCATTTGTGGTCGCCAGTTTTTTTGGCATCAATTGCAACCACGATGCACTGCGCGCCAAAGCGTTGAGACGCTTCCTGCACAAACTCGGGATTATAAATCGCAGCCGAGTTGATGCTGACTTTGTCTGCACCGGCATTGAGTAATAGACGGATATCTTCGACTTTACGTACACCGCCACCGACAGTCAGAGGTACAAAAACCGATTCAGCCATGCGTTCTACTGTGCGGTAAGTCGTATCGCGTCCATGATGTGTAGCGGTAATATCAAGGAAAGTAATTTCATCGGCACCTTGTTCATTATAACGGCGCGCCACTTCGACCGGGTCACCCGCATCACGAATATCAAGGAACTGGACACCCTTGACCACGCGGCCGTTATCCACGTCCAGACAAGGAATAATACGTTTAGCTAGCATAAATTTTTCCAATTATTACAGCCGATTATGAAACTCACCCACGCAAGCGCTACACCTTGGCAGATGGAAACGGTATTCTAGCAAAATTATGTAAGTTTTTTCGCAGGTTTTCTATGTCGGTTTATACCACTTTGACTTTAAAGGAAGTTCAGGATTTTGCGGCGCCTTATGGTTTAAAGGTGATTGATCTGATTCCCATTCAAGGCGGTATTCAAAATACCAACTACTTTTTAGTCTGCGAAGACCAGCAATATGTGCTGACCGTATTTGAAGATATGGATGAACAGGCAGCAGGTGAGCTGGTTCCTGTTTTAGAACATCTGGGTCACGCCGGGTTGGCCGTTCCAGTGCCTTTATCCCATTCAGGCAAAGCCATTCACAGCATTAAAGATAAACCGGCACAGATTGCACCACGCCTGATGGGTGAACATCCGATGCCATCTACCGTCGCGCAGGTTGAAGCGATTGCAGTGGCTCAGGCGAAAATGCATGTGGCACTCAAAGACTTTAAATTAGAACGTAATTTTGTGCGTGATCATGCCTATTGGCTGGCCGTTTCTCAAGAGATTAAACCAAGTTTAAGTCCGGCAGATAAAGTCTTGCTCGGTAAATTATTAGGTTTATATGAGGCGTTGACAGCGGTATATCCGGATCGTCCACGCGGTTTTATTCATTCGGATCTGTTCCGTGACAATACCTTGTTTGAAGGCGATCAGCTGAATGGCATTCTGGATTTTTATGAGCTGAATAAAGATGAATGGTTGTTCGATATTGCCATTACGTTAAATGATTTCTGTACCGAATATCCTGACGTGGTCTTGAACGAAGAAAAAGCGATTGCCTTTTTAAATGCCTATGAAACGATTCGTTCTTTAACCAGTGATGAACGCGCCTGTCTGGAATTGTATCTGGCCATGGCGGCAGGACGGTTCTGGATGATGCGCCTGCAGGTGGCTCAGCGTAATGCAGCATTAGGCCGGACGGGCGAAGATATTTTGCAAAAAAATCCGAATGAAATGCGTAATATGCTGATTGAACGCTTAAAATTCGTCACCGCTTAAACAATCAAATCAAAAGGGATAGGGGATATGCGCGATCAGGGACGTTTGGTGGAATGGTTTGATGATCAGGGTTATGGTTTTATCCAGCCCAGTGACCCAGCCAAAGATCGCGTATTTCTGCATATCAAGGACTTTGCCAAGCCTGGCCCACGTCCAATCGTGGGCTGTGCGCTGGATTATCTGGTGATTCTGGATGAATGCGGACGTTATCGCGCACAGCAGGTCATGTACCTGAAAGCCGCACAAGCCAAAAGTCTGCAAGCCAAACTCAAACCGTCCAAGCCACAGCAGGCACAGAAATTACAGCCGATGCAGATTGCCTGTGTGCTCTATATTCTTTTTTTGGTGGCTTTGACCTTGGGCAGTTTACTCAGTGGACTGGTGTTGTTACTGGTCAGCCTGATGAACGCGCTCAGCTACTGGCTCTATGCGCAAGACAAGGAAGCAGCCCAGCTGGGTAATCGTCGTATTCCGGAAAATACTCTGCATCTGGTGGCCTTCTTGGGCGGCTGGCCGGCAGCCTGGCTGGCACAGCAGAAATTACGGCATAAAACACAAAAACAACCTTTCCGGCAGATATATTTTTGTACCATAGCCTTTAACATCATTTTGATTATATGGCTGATTTCCCCATTGAATAGTTTAAATATCTAGGGGAAGTACCAGGAGGGGACGTGAATTATTCCATTGATAAAGACTCAAACCGCACACTGACTTTTGCACTGTACATTTTATATATTGTGGCCATTTTTAGTGCTGGCCTGCTGGCTGTCGTGGCGTTGATCATTAACTATGTGAAACGGCGCGATGTGCGCGGTTCCATCTTTGAAAGCCATTTTACCTGGCAGATCCGCAGTTTCTGGTGGTATCTGTTCTGGAATATCGTCGCCTTTATTCCATTTTTCTTTTTGTTCTTTACCGGCGAAGATCCTGACCTGTTTGCAGGGGTCGCATTTGGTGCATCCGCGTTCTGTTTGGTAGTGGTGGTTTTGGCCTGGATCTGGATTGTGTATCGGGCGATTCGCGGCATCATGCGCTTAAATGACAATAGACCGATGTATAGCAAATAATTTTAGCCGTATTTCCCCAGAGAAAAAATCCCCCTTTTTTAAGGGGGGATTTAGCAGAATTAAGAAAGATCTTGTTTTAATTGTTCTGTTGGATCTTTTCTTAAAAACTTTGGTTTCCATTCACTGGCAATTACGCCAAGTACCACCATCAATCCGCCTAATAAAGCCAGTGACGGTAAACGTTCTCCGGCCAGACGGCCAAACAGGGCTGCCCATACCGGTTCACCTGCATAGATAATCGCTGCTTGCGAAGGATCCACCATGCGCTGAGCCCAGTTCATCACCAGTTGGATCAAGGCACTGGCAATGCCTAAACCGACTAAAATTCCTGCCAGATGCCAGTGAAATCCAGGTAACTGAGATTCACCTAAAACAGGTGCGATCATGAAGCAGAACAGGGATGCAAAAATCAGTTGCAGCACCGTGACCCGGCGGACATTGACCTGCTCGGCAAAATGGCTGATAAAAATAATCTCCAGTGCAATCGCAATCGAACCGAGCAAAGTCAGGGTTTGCCCGAAACTGAGCTGAATCGCAGCAAAGCCATTTCCTGTCAAAAACACCAGACCGATAAAGGCAAACAGTGCTCCGATCCAGGTCATGACATGCGGTTTTTTACGGAACATTAACCAGAGCAGGATTGGAACCAGTGGAACATACAAGGCGGTTAAAAAAGCCGATTCGCTGCTGCTGATGGTCTGCAAGCCCACAGTTTGAGTGCCGTAGCCAATCGCGATCATGATGCCAATCACCGCGCCAGCGAACACTTCTTTCAGGTTCATGCCTTTTAGCGACTTCAGTGAAATTAGGGTGACAGCAAGCGCTGCCGCAGCAAAGCGCAGGCCGACAAACATAATCGGACTGCTAAAATTTAGCCCGTATTGCACAGTAATAAAACTGCCGCCCCAGATAATGGTGATCAGGATCAGGGCGAGTTGCGGTGCTTTTACCATCCAGCCGGAGTGATTTTTGGAAATAAGTGTAGACATGCCAGGAGATCAGAAAATTAAAAAAATAAAAAAGAGGTCCGAAGACCTCTTTTACAGCAGACTTAATTATAGCGCCTGTTGCTCA
Organism: Acinetobacter sp. NPDC052428; assembly: GCF_044547685.1. Classification (GTDB taxonomy): domain Bacteria; phylum Pseudomonadota; class Gammaproteobacteria; order Pseudomonadales; family Moraxellaceae; genus Acinetobacter; species Acinetobacter lwoffii_G. Next base: position 12,427 of record NZ_JBIUAT010000044.1, on the reverse strand, counting down.
TCTAGCAATAACTGTGCTTCACGCAAGCTTAATGTACCTTCGTAAATCGCACGGCCGGTAATTGCACCTAAAATACCCGGTTGGTCTTTCAGGTTACGCACGTCATCCAGATTGGTCACGCCGCCTGAAGCAATCACAGGCAAACCTGAGTATTGCGCCAGATTCACGGTTTGCTCAATATTCACACCCTGCATCATGCCATCACGCGCGATATCCGTGTAGACAATGCTTGACACGCCAGCATCGGCAAAACGTTTCGCCAGGTCAGTAGCCTTGACATCAGTCACATTGGCCCAGCCATCTGTTGCTACCATGCCATTCATGGCATCAATCCCAACAATAATATGACCAGCAAATTTTCGACATGCTTCTTCAACAAATTCAGGATCCTGAACTGCTTTGGTGCCAATGATCACAAAAGAAACACCGGCTTGCAGATAATGCTCAATGGTTTCCAGAGAACGGATACCACCACCAATCTGGATCGGCAAATCAGGTTGAGATCGGACGATGGCTTCAACCACTGGTTTATGGATTGGCGTACCTGCGAAAGCACCGTTTAAATCTACTAAATGCAAGCGGCGAGCGCCTTCATTTACCCAATGCTGTGCTGTTGCGACCGGATCGTCTGAAAATACGGTATCGTCTTCCATACGACCTTGTTTTAAACGGACACATTTGCCATCTTTCAGGTCAATTGCAGGGATGATCAGCATGCTTTCGCTCCTTGCTTAATCTTTAGAATGAATTTGAGTGTATTCATCTTAGCAAATAAAGTCGAAATTTCTAACTCTTAAACGGTATGAATAAAGAAAACCTGTCCATAGATAGGTAGCAGTGAGGTAATTTATTTTAATGGTTTTAATGATCCGTCTCTTGAATGGCAATCAGATTTTCCACAACGGGTCGTGTACTGAGCGGATCGATAATCGAAGCTGTAAGACCTGTTAAAGTCACAGCTCTCTCATCGAACGCGCTCATCCCAGCTTTTATGAGACATTAATTTGCCAGAACCAACACGCCACTTAAGCGCTTAAGCCGTCGATGAAGGACGGATTCGCAATTTCAGTGAAGTATTGGGAATCTCTCTGGGTAATAAATCCCGACGTTGTAATTCTTCAAATACCAGCACGGGCGCATAGGCATCTGCGGCTGCATAAGCAATTTGTGCCGGGCTGAGCTTCTTGCTGGCCCAGTTCGAAGTACTAATCCGTTTCGATTTGGGGAAATTCAGTTGAAACAACAACGCCATGGCATTTTTTAATCCGACCGGATTGTTTAAACCAAAAGCTTTAAAACATTTAGACAGTTCAATCACACTATTCAGTTCAATGCCTTTTTTACGGAACAGGTGCGCATCATTTTTCAGACCAAAGCCGACCTTGATCTGATCACGACTGGCAAAAATCGGTTTAAGAAAATCCCAGATCGCCGGATTCATTTGAAATAAATAGGCTTTGTCTAAAGTCGCCAGCTGAATCAGATGTGGCCCAGAGGAGACTTCCCCGACTTTAAAGGTCGGCTTGGATTCAGAATCGAAACCTAGGACTGCATGGCTTTTTAGCTCCTGTTCAAGAGCATAACATTGTTCCATGCTATTAATCACCTGAATCTGTTGCATCGGAAGATTTTGAAATACAGGAAAGGCCTGAATTTGTTCCTTGCTTGGTAAAATGTCCAGCCGCTGTTCCATACGCATTAATCATGAAATGAATGCGTTCAGCTTAATCACTTTTGCTGTTCTAGGCAAAATAAAGCCCATGCAGAATGGGCTTTATGCAAAATTTAAACAGGATTAATCAGTGTGATAGCTACTCTGTTCCATCTGCGCCTGTTGAGCACGTTCAACATAATTCTGATAAGCAGGGACAGCAAAAGCTGCCAAAATAACCGCGAGTACCAGATACAGCACCACCAAAAGCGTTTCCCAGCCACGTGTCGTGCGTGGAGGGCCATATTAATTATTTTCGTTGTGACCTGGTGCCAATAACAGGTAAAGTGTAAAGACAAGGTTCACGACAGGCACAAAAATCAGTAAAGAAAGCCAGCCATTATGATTACGGTCATGTAAACGACGAATTAAAAAAATCACGCTAAAATAAATCGCAACGCCGTAGATCAAAACTAACATCACCATTAAAGGCATGGACATTTTACCATCTAAAGTCTCTGGACTCATTCCAGGTAAAATGAAAGCAGCAATGATCCCGATGATCATAAAGCAAAAACCAAGCAGCATATTCCATGCGATATAAGAACGTCGCCCAAAACGTCCTGATGCATTCCACCCCGAATCCTGAATTGTATTACTCATTATTTTTCCTTTGTTTTCATTAGATTTTTTATAAGCAAGTCTATGATAAAGGGATTTTTTACAAGTGAAAAGTGTAAAAAATAACCAATAAAAAAGCCCGCAATCTGCGTAATGCCAGTCAGTTAAGAAATTGACTGGCATTTTCTTGGATATTTTTGTGCTTTAATTTTCACTACTCGCGGACATTGCCTTTGCCTTTTTTCAGGTAATACAAATATTTTAGATTGTTCAAATAATTGCGCTAAATGTTTGGGTAGGTTTCCTGCTGATTCTAAAGGTGTGTGCCTTAAGATATTGATAATACTCATAGATGCAATATGGAAACTGATCCTTAAAGGACTCACCTTTGCATGTTCAGCGATAAACCTCATCTGTCTTCTTAAGATATTATATGCAATAAATACCCCCCACAATTCTTGATAGACCAAATCAGGTTGTTTGCTTCTTAAAATCCTTGCATCCTGTAAATCACTTTTAATTTCCCGATAACACATTTCTATTTCCCAACGCTGGATATAAAGCATTGCAAGGTCTTTGAATGGATAAACTTTAGAATCTGTTAATGATGTAATGTAACGTCTTATTTTTCCTGCATATTCAACTTCAATTAAACGTGCTTCCCAATAGTCACCCAATGACGGATTTATCTTTTTTGCTCTTGCTGAAACAGGCATTTTGATCTGAAAGTCATGGGCCGCATTATGATGAATCACTTCATAACGCAGGTTGTCCTTTGCTCGCATCAACCAATGACTCTCTTCTGCCTGAGATTGCCAGCTCACTAAAAAATCAGCAGAGAAGTAAGCACGATCAAATAGGGTAATACTGCGAACTGGTGCTTTTAATTGACTGGCTAAGGTTAATTCACCTTGATCCATACTGCCCATTTGGGCATCAATCATTTCATGGGTATTGGTATTCACCAGGCAAGTCGCTCTAACTTGTGGGTAAGGTGCAGCTGCTGTTTTGCCTTTGGATGAACCAAAGTGCTTAAAGTTTTCTTCTGTATGAGGCATAGACCAAACCACACCATCTACAGCACAAACGCATAGACCGTGAAAGTTGCTATATTGTTGTTGTGAGTCTTTAAACCATGCCTGACTTAATGTCGAAAATAAAGCACTCATGGGTTCTAAGCCTAAGCGTTGTCTTGCTTGTACGGATGCACTCGGTACACAGTATTCTGCCGTACCGAAAACAAGTTGCAATTGTTGAACCACATACCAAATCGGTTGATTTCGAAATAGAGCAAGTCCGATTACCAGCCAAACAACATGTTCAGCAGGCAGTTTTCTTTTTCGAATTGATGCTTTACCTGTTTGGTCTAAGCAATCTTCAATCCAGTTTAAATCAATCAATTCACTGAATTGTGAAAGTGAAGGTAGGGTTTGTTTTAATGTTAAATCTAGATTCTGAGATAAATTCATAAAAAAAGAGCGTATTTACATACGCTCTTTTTACAGCATTTTAACTTTTTTTGCTTAACTGACTGGCATTACGCAATCTGCGAGCTTTTAGGCGAAAGGAAAATCAGATTTTCCAGTCCACAAAGTTTTTCAATAACTGCAAACCGGCAGTATGACTTTTTTCCGGATGGAACTGGGTCGCGAACAGGTTTTCTTTATGAATTGCAGTACAGAACTCAATGCCATAGGTACAAGTAGCTGCCACCAAGTCTGAATCTTGTGGTTCTACATAGTAGCTATGTACAAAGTAGAAACGCGCATCCTGTTCGATATCGTTCCACATCGGATGATCGGGATCGGCCTGATGCACCTGGTTCCAGCCCATATGCGGCACTTTTAAACCCGCCATTTCCGGAAAATGCTTAACCGCACCTTCGAAAATACCCAGTGCATCAGTACCACCATTCTCTTCAGAATGCTGCATCAAGGCTTGCATGCCGACACAAATGGCCAACACCGGTTTGTTAAATACGGCATTGCGTACCACTTCATCAATTCCGGCTTCATGCATACCTTGCATGCAGTCACGCATCGCGCCTACGCCCGGAAAGACAATCTTGTCTGCTTGCGCAATCAGTTTTGGATCATTGGTCACATCAACTGTGGCACCGACATGTTCTAATGCTTTTGCCGCAGAGTGCAAATTTCCCATGCCATAATCAAGAAGGGCAATACGGGTCATTACAGTGTACCTTTGGTTGAAGCTACTGTATTGGCAGCACGTGGATCCACTTCACAGGCCATACGCAGCGCACGCGCAAATGCTTTAAATACGCTTTCGATCTGGTGATGGCTGTTTTTGCCTTTCAGGTTGTCGATATGCACCGTCATCAAGGAATGGTTTACAAAGCCCTGGAAAAACTCAGAGAATAAATCCACATCAAAACGGCCGATCATGGCACGGGTAAATGGAATATCCATAAACAGACCCGGACGACCAGACAGATCCACCACGACACGGCTTAAAGACTCATCGAGTGGCGCATAGAAATGACCATAGCGTTTCAGGCCTTTTTTATCGCCTAATGCCTGTGCAAATGCCTGACCCAGCGTAATACCGCAGTCTTCCACAGTATGATGGTCGTCAATTTCCAGGTCGCCATCACAATGAATATCAATATCAAACAGGCCATGACGCTTGATTTGATCAATCATATGATCTAAAAAGGGAATACCCGTGTTTAAGGTGCCTTGACCAGTACCATCGAGATTCAAACGAACTCGAATTTTGGTTTCGTTGGTATTTCTTACCACTTCACTGATACGATCTGTCATAGACACGTTCCTCAAATACGTCAAAATGATTGATGTAGAAAATATTTTCGCCGTGACGAAGTCACCGCATATTAGATTGCTCAGGAGGGTTTATCAATGCCTATCACCGTACATGCTTATACTTCTTTAGAAAATGACGAAGTGCGCAGCCAGCTTGAGCGACTGTATGACACGAGCCCTGAATTTAGTGACGGGGCAGATGCCATGGAACAACTAGAGCAAAACCTTGCACAGTATACCTCAGTTTATAGCGCAGAATTTAATAGCAAAATTATTGGGGCAATCTGGTGCACCGGACAGGGTGAAAGCCGGATTCTGGAAAATATCGTCGTACATCCGGCCAACCGTGGTCGTGGCGTTGCAGAAAGGCTGGTGAGCGAAGTTTGCCGCATGGAAGAAGAAAAAGGCGTGAAAAACTTTGTGCCGGGCTGTGGGGCCATTCATCGTTGTCTGGCCAAGCTGGAAAAAATCTGAAGATAGAGCAATATCAAGCAGCCGTTAGGCTGCTTTTTTATGTAAATAAGGGCTTAAATCTGTTTTATTACTGAGGTCTTTGGTAAAAACTGTTCGATTTATGACTCAAATTCACGCGAGTTGATGGAAAAGTAAACATTTAACGAAAATTATTCTCTCTGCTCTTGACGATTTACAACTGAAACTGTTTAATACGCGACATCGGCGTGATAGCTCAGTAGGTAGAGCAACGGATTGAAAATCCGTGTGTCCCCAGTTCGATCCTGGGTCTCGCCACCATATTTTAAAACGATTTCAAAGTTTTCAATCCCTGATCCCATCAGGGATTTTTTTTAGGCCAAAAATCAGCCACTCAAATATTTTTTTCATAATTTTGATTGACTAATGAGGCCAGATACGGCTTAATACACCGCATCGGCGTGATAGCTCAGTAGGTAGAGCAACGGATTGAAAATCCGTGTGTCCCCAGTTCGATCCTGGGTCTCGCCACCATATTCAAAAAATCCTCAAACGTTGTTTGGGGATTTTTTTTGCCTGCACCAAAGCCAGATCAGCATTCTTTTCTATTTTTCAGTTGTTTCAAATTCTTCTCTTTCTAGGTTTCCTGCCTTTTTATGCATCATTGACCGTTTATCAAACTTAACAATAGGCACTGGCATTATTTGTAAGATTTAGCTTTGACGCTTTCCCTTTTCCAGACGAGGGTGAAAATGATGAATCTCCTAACACCAATTAAACTAGGCCTTCTTACGGCCTGTACTGCTTTTAGCCTACCGATATTAAGCTATGCTGCGCCTGCTGCTGATTCAGTGGTGTTGCCGACTCTGACCGTCATGGCGGAACCGGAACTGCGCGCCGTGACTGAAAAAATATTGCCTTATCAGGAACAGAACAGCCAGCGTAAGGCCCTGCAAATGCGCCTGGTGAAAATTGAACGTGAAATTCAGGCCTATAGCGTGGATGGCGACGTAGTGGCGAATATTGATGTGATGCGTGCACCTGCCGATCCTGATCTGGATAGCTTGCCTGTGGTGTTCCGTGAATATGTATTGGCCATCGCACAGGGCTTGCAGTCTTCAGACCCAAGAAATGGGGTGTATGTATTACTGCAACCTTTTGGAATTAACCGCGATGCCACCAATGTGAATATTGTTCGGGAACAATTCGACCCGAACCGGCTGAATCTGAGCCTGCCATTTAATTCCCCATAATGTGCGCCTGTCGGTCTAGATAATTTTGTTTAACAAGCTTATTCAAGCTGTCATGCAACGAGATCGACAAAATAGTGTTCGGGGAAAGGGTAGGTGCATATTCTCATTAATTTGAACAGGCATTCTTATATACACTTGAACACCTGTTCTTACTTTACTTGGACGCTGATTAAGTTTAGATATAAATTCAAGAATTACGAAGTAATATTTAAAGAAGATAGTTTTAGTCTAAACTGATGTAGATTCTCTAAAGTATTTTCTTTCTGTTCAATATGTTCAATCAAACCTTGCAGATTATTTTGAATTTCACCAATAATTTTATTGACCAAAATTTGTTGCATACTCTCAAAATACTGCTCAAGGTCATGTTCAGCCTGTTTGGTTAATTGCACAACATGTTCAGAAAGCGTAGAGATTGCTTGGTGATGTGCTTGCTTTAACTGCTGAATTTCACTATTAGTTACCTTTCCTATGCCAAACTTATCTACAATACGATCTACAACTTGGCTTACATCAAGATTAAGCTTAGGGGGTTCATAACTTTCTAAACACTGGCTAACTTGGAGTTTAAAAAAGTCCACATCAAAATCAGGGTCACTAGTATCAAACAGATTGATTGCAGCCATCACGATATTTTTTCTAAGTTTAGGCATATCAATAATGCTATTTAAACTACGTTGTAACTGCCCTACAGCTGTACGTCCAAATGTTTCAATCTGCTCAATACTATCCTGAACCTGGGCATAAGGTGTAACTATGACTTTCTCACGTGTTCCAGTACCACCTACACCAAAAAATCTCGCCACTCCAGCCCAAAAACCACTTTTTTCGTATTGTTCATATTCAATTTTTCTATCTTCCGAGATACTGATGGATAGAAAAGCTTGACGTTCTGTCTGTAATTGCAGAGATAATCCTCGCACTTGATGACTAACTGCTTTAGACTCTTCATGAATCGTATATTCAAGTTTTGAACGTCCATTTTTCATATTTTTTTCAATGATTTGCTTTTGAGTATTTAACTGTTCAATACTTTGGTTATCCAATAAGTCAATTTTGTCATTAACTAACTTTAATAACTCTTGCTGAATAGCTTGAGTACGTTGTTGCACCCCTTCTAATAATAAGGTTACTTTCGCTTGAGTTAGTTCTTGTTTACGTTCTTTTTGCTGTTCAATAACCTTACGTAATTCAATGATATTTGAAAACTGCTCGAGTTGTTCTACATTAAAATTAAAACTAGTATCAAAACACAGTGCATCATACTGTTCCTGTAACTCACTCGATAAATTAGGTAAGTCTTCAGCAATACGCCACGTTAAAGCAGAAATTAAATGGGGTTCTGTACTTTGAATGACAGTTAATAGGGCTTTAGAAGCTTCGTCTAAATCAGGATTACTTAGATGTTGCTTTATTTGTGTTTCAGTCATCTGTTGAATTTTTTTATCTAGCAACTGCATCATTGCTGAAATTGTAGCTTGTGGGCGAACTTCAACAGGATATCGTTGAGCTAATAATTTTGCATCCGTCAGAATTTGTCTGTCCATGCGAAAGACTAAGTCACGCTGCGAACCCACTAAAAATACTGCTTTACTGTCGATACCAGATGCCGTTAATTGTTCTCGTAATAATCTTAAATCTGAAACTGTTAAAAATTGACTGACAATTGACAATAAAAATACGACATCGCATTGACCTAAAAAAGTTCTGGTCTGTTGTCCACGAGAAATAACAGGGTCATTAAACCCTGGAGTGTCATAAATCTCTATACCATGCAAACGTTCATCATTGATATAAATTGAGAACATTTTAGTAATCGCTGTAAATTTACCTTGACTACCAACATAATTTTTTAACTCATTTGCTAATTCGACTAATGATGTAGCCTCGATCCGCTTTTTTGTACCTAAATATTGTTGTAAATTGAGTTGACGAGCCATATCAACTAGCTCACGACAAGAGCGCAATTCTTCGCTAATTTTGCTTTGAATAATGGCAGGGTCAATATTTTTAGGTTTGTTCGGTACTATTTTCTTTATATTACCAAACAGACTTTTAGGCAGACTTTCTGGTGCTTCTTGGGATAACTGCTGTTCAATTGCTCGATATTGAATATGATATTCTTCAGCAGCTTGATTAATGCTATCCCAATCGTTAACACTATAAAACTCGATTTCGGCATATGGTTTTTCAGCATAACCAATGCGAGTTAAAGCTGCAGTCATTGGAGTCGCAGCTTTAGGTAGAACATCGATTGGAAATAATAAAGCATTTAAGAATGATGATTTTCCTGCTTTCATCTGTCCGACAATTGCGATACGTAAATTTCGACCTTCTTCCTGAGCTACTAACAAGTTTGTATCTAGCGTCTTCGCTATATTAGACAATTCTGAAAAATATTTTTGACTATCTGAAGTAAAGAGTACTGACTGATAATTTTGAATAAGTGTTAGTAATGGTTCAATTGTCGATGATTGCATTGTCTTGTCCTAATATCCACTTAAACCCTTATAAGGTTTATATAAACCATTCTCATATGATGGTTATGGGTTTAACAGTTATGTTAATATGCCATAATTTCGAGGATATTACTTTTTTCTTTATAAAAATAAGCAGTTTAGGGGTGGATATTTTATGACATTTGATTTTAATTTTGATTTTTCTGAAATTGAGAATTCTACACAGCAAAAACCTTTAAACTCGGATGAACAAGCGATTTTAGGACTAATAAAAAAATTATTAAGGCGCAGTGATAATGAAAATGTTTTCTTTCTAGAAAAGTTATCAGGACAACTTGAAAGAGAGTTTCTATTATGGCTAGCAATGTTTAGCAGAAAATCTGTGATTCAAGCAGAATATCAACAGTTACAAAATATTATAAGTTCTTATCAATGGGCGATTCGTTATCCTGATTTCTCTAAGTGTAAAGCTCTAAGTTTAGATGCATTACCTCAAAATGAAATAGAACAACTTTTGAATAATTTAAAAATAGATACTCATTTATCTGAATGGCAAACTTTATTACAACTTTGTACAAAAATCCCTTACATCATTGGTTATCGAGATCAATTTAGCTTAGTGGCTGTAAATAATTTCCATACGCGTATTTCCTTAGAGATTGATGATTTAACCAGTCTTGAAAAAATGTTAATTGGAAAAAAGAATATCAAGGTTGATTTAGCTAGTTTAATCACTTTAGAAATCGGCTTACCAACTTGGATATGGAAGAATACGGTTTTATTGCAGCAAAACACCAACTTGCCATCAAATTTATCTTATTCCCATTTAAATCAACAATTACAGCAGACTGATACACAGATTGCATTACAACACCCTAATGATCAACTCAAACAATTGTTCAAGCGTACTCAATCAAATGGACAAAAACATCTTGATGAATTGAAACAGCAATTGTCATTACTCACACAAACTTTACTTGATGATGAAAAATTTAATGCATCTGAACTCAAGATGATTGCTGAATTGCAAGCAAATAGCCGTAAAGAAATCACCCTGTTAAAAAACAAAATTAAGCAATTTGAAAAATTTACTCAAAATTTTGAAAATACTTTAAACACTGAATCTGTATAAATTGGAAGCTTAGGAATTTACAATGCAACACCACACCTTAGAAACCATTTATACGTTATTATCGGCATCGACTACACCTAAACAAAATATTAGAGTAGAGATTAAAAAATTATTGCCATTGATTGCTCAACTCGACCCTATAAATTATCTTGATTATTATCAAGAGATTATACTCTTAATACAGCAGATTGAACAAAAAACACAACAAAAACAAATCACAGAGAAAACTATTATTGGTGTAGGTGGTGGTTTTAGTGCTGGAAAATCTAGATTTATTAATAGCTTGCTTGCAATTGAAGCTCTACCCGAAGCTTTGGAGCCATGTACAGCAGTTGCAACTTATCTGAGTGCTAGCCAGCAAGAGCAGACGCATGCCCTTAATTTATTGAATCACCATATCAGTTTGAAATCTGAACAACTAGGGCAGTTACGCCATTTTGTCGGGGATAATCGTACGCAAAATGACATTCAACTCGCTGAATTGATCCAATATGTTCATTTGGGGATTTCACAACTAAAATGGGAACATATCGCTTTTTTGGATACTCCTGGTTATAGCAAGGCAGATGCAGAACATCATCATCATAGTGATGAGAAATTGGCAATCAATCAGTTAAGTAAAGCAGATTATCTTATATGGTTGGTCAATGCTAAGAATGGTACGATTCGTGATGAAGATTTACAGTTCTTGCAAAAAATCACACCAAAAGAACCTATTTTTGTTGTACTTACCCAGTCGGATTTGGTCAATCGCAGTGATATTGAACCGATATTAAAAAGTGTTAGAAAAAATTTAAAAAGTAGAAATATTAAAATTGCGGGACTTATGGCATGGGCTGCACCGATAATGAAGTTAGAGGGAGAACGTATTGCAGGTGATAATATTCAGCAGTGGTTAAATGAAATAAATAAACCTATACATTACTATGTTTTGGAAAACTTAGACAATTTAATACAGACCATACTTTCTAATAATGAGAGTAAAACTAAAAACTTGAAAATAGAAGTTGATCTTTTAAATAATGTTAAAAATAAACAAAAAGACATAACCCAACTAAACGATATTATTGAAGAAAAGGAAATTAATAAAAATATTACAATTACTTTACATACTGAATTGTTAAGTGAAATGGCTAAAATATCAGAAAATTTATTTCAAGATATAGAGCATTCTACTCAATATCATGTAATGCTTATAGAGCATTTATTAAAGAATTCTGATTCCCAAAATACGAACGAAAATATTTATTTACTACTTAATCCTCATACCGTAGGTTCACGTTCTTTAGAATGGTTATACACGCAATCTTTAATAGGGGTAGAGTATGTAAAAAATGAATTCAAACAGTTGACTGACCGCTCTAAATCAAAAGTATTACAGTATAAGTATGCTCTCTTTTTAGAAAAAAATCAGGAGATTGAATCTGCAATCGATTACATGTATTTTTCAGCAACAGATGATTTTAATTTAGCATATGACTGGTTAATTAGATATGCTGAAAAACTCAATATTGAAGCACAATTTAAAATTACAGAATTACTCAAAATTGGGAAGGTAAAAGATGCAAGTAATGTATTTAACTATTGTTATAACGCTATCCGTTATAACAATGACCTGAGATTCTTAAATTTTTTACAATCGCAAGCTATTAATGAAAAAAATGAAGATGCCCAATATTTATTGGCAATTTGTTATACTTTTGGTTATGGCACAATTATTGATTATGAAGAGGCTTATAAATTTTATTGTAATACCAATATAGGAAACTCCATCTATAATAAAATAGTTATTGATTATTTTAACCAAGGTGTAAATCAGAAAAATGCTATTCAATTTGCAAAACAAAACAAAACAAAACAAAATATCAATAAATTAAGAGGAATATTATTTTTTAGAATATTTATAGATCCAATTCCACTTGATTATAAACAAAAAGATATGGAATTTAAATTAAAGTATTTCAATATAATTATTGGATTTATATTCATAATTTTAACTACATTAGGACTTACGCATTGACGGATTCAAAAAAGTATTACAATAGTTTATAACGTATCTGTGATCAGACGAACTAAACATGCTTCTACAGCAACTT
>NZ_JBIUAT010000043.1:0-16882 GCF_044547685.1 Acinetobacter sp. NPDC052428 | reverse complement strand
AAATTCTGTCGCATACAATTTGTGTGGTGCTAAATAAAAAGCTTGGTCATTCACCAATTCAATTCGAAAATCTTATTTTAAGTTGAGATTGGCGTAATCAGATTATTTTCTTGTTCTAATTTCATTATCCCCTCCGCATTATCATTATTTTCTAATCATAGCGTTCAGAATTGGTTAACGAAACAGCATAAAGTGACTTTAAACTTGGCTAAAAATTCTTAAATCCTGCTCATTTATCAATAACTCTGGCCTCATTCACCTAATGAATCAAACTTTAACAAGATTGCCCTATTTATCTGTACTGACTACTTTTAATGTAATTCATAACAAATAATTTAATAGGGTTAAAACAATGAAAAAATTAACGCTTACTGCTGCGATAGCAGTCGTTCTTGCAGGAGCTTTAACCGCCTGTTCAAAGCCCAATGATAATGAGCCGATGAGTAATAATGCTCAATCCAGCCCAGCCATGATGGAGCAAAATAACTCCGGTACCAATCTGACTCGGGCTGATAGCGCAGAGACCTCATTAGATTGGGCAGGTGAATATGAAGGTGTATTTCCTTGTGCCGACTGTGAAGGCATTAAAGTCGAGTTACAGCTTAATTCAGATAAGACTTATGAACTGAGTGAAGAATATTTAGGGAAAGCTAATAATAATGAATTTGAGCTCAAAGGCAGTTTTAGTTTTGATCCTCAGGATCCGTCACTCATCACATTAGATAACAAAGCTGAAAACCGTAAATTCTTTGTTGGCGAAAATTTTATCGAAGCACGTGATGTTGAATCAGGTAAAAAAATTGAGACTAATTTAAATTATAAATTAGTTAAAAAGTCTTCATCATAATTTTGTAAAGAATAAAAAAATCCCCGCTATTGCGGGGATTTTTTTTAAGATCGGATGATCAACATGAATTACATCATGCCGCCCATACCACCCATGCCGCCCATATCAGGCATTGCAGGCTTGTCTTCTGGAATATCTGTGATCATACATTCAGTTGTCAACATTAATGCAGCAACAGAAGCAGCATGCTCAAGTGCAGAACGCGTTACTTTTGCTGGGTCAAGAATACCCATTTCGAGCATATCGCCATAAACACCTGTTGCCGCGTTATAACCGAAGTTGCCTTCGCCATTTTTCACAGCATTGATCACCACTGAAGGCTCATCACCCGCATTCGATACGATTTGACGAAGCGGCGCTTCAATCGCACGACGTAGAATGTTGATACCTACATTTTGGTCATCATTCGCGCCAGTTACGTTATCCAATACTTTCGCTGCACGTACCAGTGCAACACCACCACCTGCAACCACACCTTCTTCAACCGCAGCACGCGTTGCATGAAGGGCATCATCTACACGGTCTTTCTTCTCTTTCATTTCAACTTCAGTCGCAGCACCGATTTTGATCACTGCAACACCGCCTGCCAATTTAGCAACACGTTCTTGAAGTTTTTCTTTGTCATATTCAGACGTAGATTCTTCAATTTGCGCACGGATTTGCTGAACACGTTCAGAAATTTGACCTGCATTGCCCGCACCATCCACAATCACTGTGTTTTCTTTAGATACAGTCACTTTATGTGCAGTACCTAAATGTTCAAGTGCAGTTTGATCTAGCTGCATGCCAATTTCTTCAGAAATCACCGTACCGCCAGTCAAGATCGCGATGTCTTGCAGCATCGCTTTACGACGATCACCAAAACCAGGCGCTTTTACTGCACATACTTTGATGATGCCGCGCATGTTGTTGACAACCAAAGTTGCCAACGCTTCGCCTTCAACATCTTCAGCGATGATCAAAAGCGGTTTACCAGTTTTTGCAACAGCTTCAAGCACTGTGATCAACTCACGAATGTTGCTGATTTTTTTGTCAACCAGAAGAATGAACGGATTTTCAAGCTCCGCGGTTAGCGTGTCTTGCTTGTTTGCGAAGTATGGCGAGATGTAACCGCGGTCAAACTGCATACCCTCTACCACATCTAGAGAATCTTCAAAGCCTGAACCTTCTTCTACAGTAATAACGCCTTCTTTGCCCACTTTTTCCATTGCTTGCGCAATCAGTTTACCTACAGTGGTGTCAGAGTTTGCAGAGATCGAACCGACTTGTTCAATCGCTTTAGAATCAGACGCAGGTTGAGCAGTTGCTTTAATTTCAGCAACCAAAGATTTAACCGCGATATCAATACCGCGTTTCAAGTCCATTGGGTTCATACCCGCTGTAACTGACTTGATGCCTTCGTTCAAAATTGCTTGAGCCAATACAGTTGCAGTGGTTGTACCATCACCTGCGATGTCATTGGTTTTAGAAGACACTTCACGAACCAGCTGAGCACCCATATTTTCGAATTTATCTTTTAGGGTGATTTCTTTGGCAACCGTTACACCATCTTTGGTGATGTGCGGCGCACCGAAAGAACGGTCGATTACAACGTTACGACCTTTAGGACCTAGTGTTACTTTCACTGCATCTGCAAGGATGTTCACACCAGCAATCATTTTGCTGCGCGCTGAATCACCAAATTTTACGTCTTTAGCTGACATTTTTGACTCCAAATACTTTTAATATCTTTTAAATTCTGATGAATATAAGACGACTTTAAACGGAAATTAAGCAAATACCGCTAAAATGTCAGATTCTTTCATAATAAGAAGTTCTTCGCCGTCAACTTTCACAGTTGTACCCGCATACGTACCGAACAATACTTTATCGCCAACTTTTACATCTAGTGCACGTACACCATTGTCAGTGATTTGACCATTACCTACAGCAATGATTTCACCTTGAGCTGGTTTTTCTGCAGCAGAACCAGGAAGTAAAATACCGCCAGCTGTTTTAGTTTCTTCTTCAACACGACGAATAACAACGCGGTCATGTAATGGACGAATGTTGCTCATATTTAACTCCATCAGACTAAGTCTTTTTTAGGTCACTGATGACGACTTAATTATTCCATGGGTCATCATCAAAAATTTTTGATGTCACTTTTATGGAGATGGAATAAAACGCTTCAAGGGCAAAAATGAAAAAAAATTGCTTTTTTTTAACGAATACTGATTTTTCGTCTATTTATTCAACATATCAGGCTTTAACAGAAAGGACTGGGTCACGTCATCGAATAAATACTGGGAAATTTTTCCTGATGCATC
Source organism: Acinetobacter sp. NPDC052428 (assembly GCF_044547685.1). Classification (GTDB taxonomy): domain Bacteria; phylum Pseudomonadota; class Gammaproteobacteria; order Pseudomonadales; family Moraxellaceae; genus Acinetobacter; species Acinetobacter lwoffii_G. The sequence goes on along the minus strand of NZ_JBIUAT010000043.1, from coordinate 13,726 downwards.
AATCAGATTAAAACTATTTGGCTCTTTTTTATGTAGCCGATGCGAGGCTGAAGTACCTGCATGTACATCATAAACAGGATGATCTGCCCCCAACTCAAAGATCAGGTTCAAATCATAAACCGCAGGTTGATGCAGATGTCCATGCAAGACTGCAAACAGGCCATGTGCTGCCCAAGCTTCTAAAGCAATTTTGGCCATCAATGGACTATCCTTAAAACCGCGCTTATTTTGAAAAGGCACATAGAACGGTTGATGGCTGACAATAATTTTTAATTTGGAAGAAGGCGCTTGGCCTAATTTCCGATCAATACGCTGAATCTGCTCAAGCGATAAATGCCCTTTGGTGTGATAGCGGCGCCGGATTGAGTTCACCCCCACCAGATAAAAGTTGTCTGTTTCAAGTGTGGGTTCAAGTTCACCAAAAAAAAGCTGATAACGGGTAAATGGATTGAACAGCCGATTCCATAAATGATAGAGCGGAATATCATGATTCCCCGGGATCACCATATAGGGCATATTGAGCTGATCTAAAAATTTTTTACAGGCAAAGAATTGACTCAAACGTGCGCGCTGGGTCAGATCACCGCTGATGACGACTGCTTCAAGTGGATGGGTCTGACAGAAATGCCGAATCGCTTCTAAACACTCCGGCTTCTCTGTTCCAAAATGCAGATCAGACAGATGCAGGATCATGTGGCACCATTACGTTTAGGCTATCTTTTAATACAGAAATATTGAGTGGCGGGGCCATTTCCACAATTTCCCCATCAATCGCTACCATCAGTTTCTTGGCTCGGGATTCGATTCGAACTTGATCGGCTGCAAAACTATAAACATCCGATGCCTGGTCAATCTTGCCACGAATCAGCTGATACACTAGCTTAAATAAAGTAAGCTTATCACTTTTAGAAACTACAACTCCCGCCACTTTGCCTTTTTCAGCCGCTTCTGCAATGCGCATTTTCATATCCGCCAGTTGCAAGGGATTATTGCCAAAAAAAATCAGTGGTGTTTTTACCGGATATTTCTTTTGATCCACCCAGATTTTTAGTTTTAATTCTTTACGGTCGCGAATTAAAACATCCAGTGCAGAAGTATAGGCATGTAGCGGTAAGCGACCAAAAATACGATTATAGTCTTCACGTTTTTTAATAAATAAAGGATATAGACCTAAACTGGCATTATTCAGATAAATTTCCTGATTGATACGAGCAACATTCATACGTTGTGGCTGTCCTGTCGCAATCACTTTTGCCGCTTCAAGCAAATCCAGCGGAATCCCCAATAATCTCGCCACATAGTTAAAAGTCCCTAAAGGCAAAATACCGACAGGAATTTGCGTATTCAACACATGTTTGGCGACTGTATTTAAAGTGCCATCTCCGCCTGCCGCAACGATGATTCCTGACTCGCTAGATGCCAAATGCTGTTCAAGCACCTCAACCATAATTTTATCAAATTGCTGTGAATCATTGATTTCATAAGCTTTAGTTTGATAACCCTGCGCTGAAAATATATCGATCAGCTGTTCATAAATGCCTTCTGGCCCCTGTATGCGAAAACCAGCTTTATGATTAAAAATCAGCGATAAGGGTTTAGATTGATTAGACATTTTTCGCGCAATTTCATTGAAGCCTATTGGCATTTTGTCCAATTCATAGACAATTAACAGTGGCTTTATGTAAAATTCAAATGGCAACCATTTATTTAATCAATAATGAATATTAGAGATCTTATAAAATTAAGATAATGATTTTAATATTAATTTTTAAAATAAATACCATCCATCATTTAAATAAATAGAATCAATAATTCAAATATTTAGTTTTATCTTGTTGTTTTAATTATATTTATAAATAAAATAGCATTATATTCCAAAAGAAATCTAGCACTTCTTTGGTCTTATTTTTTTTATCATTTTATGCTTTAATACAGCCACTTTTTTTCATATTTCATCTGGGCGATATTTTTTATTGCTCGGATTGTACTTTGTACATCTAATTTGTACACATTTGAGATAGGCCTCACCATGACCCAAGTGAACGCACCAGAATTCGTTCGTCACCCTAAGCTTATTGCTTGGGTGGAAGAGATTGCTAAATTAACAAAACCAGCAAAAATTGAATGGTGTGACGGTAGCGCAGAAGAATATCAACGTTATATCGACTTGATGATCGCTAACGGCACAATGCAAGCGCTGAATCAAGAAACTCATCCTGGTTCTTATCTTGCAAATTCTGATCCTTCTGACGTAGCACGTGTTGAAGATCGTACTTACATCTGTTCTGAAAACAAAGACGATGCTGGCGCGACCAACAACTGGGAAGCACCTGCTGTCATGCGCGAAAAATTGAACGGTTTATTTGACGGTTCAATGGCAGGTCGTACACTTTATGTGGTTCCATTCTCAATGGGTCCATTGGGTTCTCATATCGCTCATATCGGTATCGAGTTAACTGACTCTCCTTACGTTGCAGTAAGCATGTCTAAAATGGCTCGTATGGGTAAAGCTGTTTATGACGTTCTTGGTACTGACGGTGAATACGTTCCTTGCGTACACACTGTAGGTGCTCCGCTTGCGAACGGCGAAAAAGATGTTGCATGGCCTTGCAACAAAGAAAAATACATCGTGCATTACCCAGAAACTCGTGAGATCTGGTCTTATGGTTCTGGTTATGGCGGTAACGCATTGTTGGGTAAAAAATGCCTGGCATTACGTATTGCATCATTTATGGGTCGTCAACAAGGCTGGTTAGCTGAACACATGCTGATCCTTGGCGTGACCAATCCACAAGGCGAAAAACACTACATCGCAGCTGCATTCCCATCTGCATGTGGTAAAACAAACTTCGCTATGTTGATTCCACCAGCAGGCTATGAAGGCTGGAAGATTGAAACTGTAGGTGACGATATTGCTTGGATCAAACCAGGTGAAGACGGTCGCTTATATGCAATCAACCCTGAAGCTGGCTTCTTCGGTGTAGCGCCTGGTACCAACACCAAGACCAACCCGAACTGTATGGCAACCATGCACAAAGACGTGATTTATACAAACGTCGCTGTGACTGACAACGGTGAAGTATGGTGGGAAGGTCTGACTAAAGAAGCGCCTGCCAACCTGACTAACTGGAAAGGTCAACCACACACTGGCGAAGAAAAAGCAGCGCATCCAAATGCTCGTTTCACAGTTGCAGCTGGTCAATGCCCTTCTATTGACGCTGACTGGGAAAATCCAGCAGGTGTTCCAATCTCTGCGTTCATCTTCGGTGGTCGTCGTGCAGACACAGTGCCTCTAATTTCAGAAGCATTTGACTGGGTTGACGGTGTTTACAAAGCTGCAACGATGGGCTCTGAAACAACTGCTGCTGCTGTTGGTCAACAAGGTGTTGTTCGTCGTGACCCGTTCGCGATGCTTCCATTCGCGGGCTACAACATGGCAGATTACTTCACGCACTGGTTAGAAATGGGTGAGCAAGTGGGTGCGAAAGCTGCTGCTGCTGGCAACAAACTTCCAGGTATCTACAACGTGAACTGGTTCCGTCGTGATGCTGAAGGCAACTTCGTATGGCCTGGTTTCGGTCAAAACATGCGTGTTCTTGAGTGGATCATTGACCGTTGTGAAGGTCGTGCTGATGCTGTTGAAACACCAATCGGCCTAGTTCCTACTTACGAACAGCTGAACTGGACTGGTTCTGACTTCACTAAAGAACAGTTTGACCTAGTAACTTCTCAAGACAAAGATCAATGGATCAAAGAGCTTGAAAGCCATACTGAATTGTTCGATAAGTTAGGTGAGCGTTTACCGGAAGCGTTAAAAACTCGTCAAGCAGAACTTATTGCTGCGGTTAAATCTGCTTAATTGCTGATTTAATTAAAAAAGGTCGCGTAAGCGGCCTTTTTTATTGGCTGTTTAAACAATTGATCACAATTGACCAGAGCAGCAGTTTAAGCAAAATAGGGCATACTTAAGCCAAGACTTCAGGAACTATAAATATGAAAAGAACAACAGTAATTTTGGCTATGGCTGCGAGCAGTTTCGTACTGAGTGCATGTCAGACCACACCCCATCAATTCAATGGACAAAGTGGCTATGAAATTCTGGAACGTTCAGGCAATACAGCAACCTTGAGCTACACCCTCTCAGGACGACCAAGCCAGGATGAAAATCGCTTGCAAGCCGCTTGCAGACACGTATTAGGAAATTCCAAAACTTACAACATCCAGATTTTAAGCACCAATGAAATTTCCAATCCAACTGCGGAACAGGAAAACTATGGCCGCCAACTGGGTAATAGCCGCACGCAAATCAGCTTGAGCAATACGCCTGATTTACATAATAGCGAGAACCCGGGTGCACGCGAAGCTTTAGAAGCCCGCCCTACGACCATGCGGGTTATTCGTTATACCTGTTCTTAATATCTGATACTTAGTTACTTAAGCAGAGTAAGACAATCAAAAAGGGCCTAGTGCCCTTTTTAATTTTTTAAATTTAACGTGTTTTATAGAAACTGACATTACGAAATTCGGGCGATTCATCCAAATCCGGCCAGGTCGTCGCACTACGCTCATCCAGTTTTTCATATTGAGGATGACTAAAGTTTTTTACCCGACTGTCTGCAACCCACACCTCAGGTGCAAATTTTAAAAACTCATCCAGGAAGAAACGGTTACATTGATCATAGAGCACATCTGCGGCTAATAAAATATCCACCTTCTCTGCCTTATATAGGTCATCCAGATATTCAAGCTCGACATCATTTAGCTCTGCATTGGCACGACAGGCATCTAGACTAACTTGATCGATATCACAGCAGATCACACGTTTTGCACCTGCCATTTTCGCCGCAATGGCAACTACGCCCGATCCCGCCCCAAAATCCAAAACTACTTTGTCTTTAACATGATGCGGCTCTGCCAATAGCCACTGCGCCATCGCCAAGCCTGAGGCCCAGCAAAAGATCCAGTATGGTGTATCATTCCAAATGCGACGAATCACCTCATCATCCAGCTTATCTGTTGGGAATACTGGCGGAATCAGCCACAGGGAAATGGGTGTATCCGGCAATTGCTGTGCATGTAGCTCACAGTGTGGAATCACATCATGCAAGGCTTTTAGTAGATGTTCTGGGGCTTGAGGGAGTCGGAAGGTGCAGCTCATTAGATTTCTTTTAATTAGTATTAATGTCTTTGAAGAATCTCCCCTAGCCCCTCTTTAAAAAAGAGGGGGAAACTCCATCCAAAAATAGTGATCAGAGTTCCCTCCTTTGAAAAAGGAGAGTTAGGGAGGATTTGATTAACCTAAAGCTTTTTCAGCAGCTTCAACCGTTTGACGGATTAAAGTGGTAATCGTCATTGGACCTACACCACCCGGAACTGGTGTGTAAGCAGAAGCAATTTCTTCAATGCCAACAAGTTGGATATCACCAACACCACCGCCATCACGTGGATGGAAACCAGCATCAACAACCACTGCACCTTGTTTGATCCAGTCTTTTTGAATTAATTCTGCTTTACCTACCGCACCAACAATGATATCTGCTTGCTTAACGAAGCTAGCAAGATCTTGAGTACGTGAGTGGCAAATGGTTACGGTTGCATTCGCTTCTAGCAGCATCGCAGCCATTGGTTTACCCAAAATTGCAGAACGACCTACAACTACCGCATGTTTACCAGCGATTTCAATGTTGTTCTCTTTCAGGATAGTCATAATACCCACAGGCGTCGCTGAACCATAGGCTGCCTCACCCATTGCCATACGACCATAGCCCAGGCAAGTGACACCATCTACGTCTTTTTCAAGCGAGATTGCATCGAAACAGGCACGCTCATCAATTTGCGCAGGAACCGGGTGCTGAAGCAGAATACCGTGCACATCAGGATTTGCATTTAATTTTTCAATTTCAGCCAATAATTCTTCAGTTGTGGTTTCTTTAGGAAGTTCCACTTTGAGTGAATCCATACCAACACGGCGGCAGGCATTGCCTTTCATGCGAACATAAGTTGCAGATGCACCATCGTCACCTACCAAAATCGTCGCAAGAATTGGAGTACGACCTGATTTTGCTTTCAGCGCTTCTACGCGAGTAAACAAGTCAGCTTCAATTTGCTTCGCCAATGCACGACCGTCTAGAACTAATGCCACGGCACTTCTCCCAAGTGTTGATATGAATCAATTTTGCACATTCTACATGAATAATTTAAATATTTTCCGCCAGATGATGTTTTTATGCGCATACAGATGAATACACTATTGTTTTTTTTTCTGAGCTTGCTAATATACGCATCAACAAGACGCGGCGGGGTGGCAGAGTGGTCATGCAGCGGACTGCAACTCCGTGGACGCCGGTTCGATTCCGACCTCCGCCTCCATCTTGTTAAAGCCCGAGTGGTGAAATCGGTAGACACAGGGGATTTAAAATCCCCCGCCCACAAAGCGTGCCAGTTCGAGTCTGGCCTCGGGCACCATTCTTCTACTATAAAAGATGGTGTAAATAAAGAACCCAGCGAAAGCTGGTTTTTTTATGCCGGTAATTTAGTTAGTCAAAAAATAAGTAAATTAAATTCCTATTTACAGCGTCATCATTAATCAGGCCACCCTGCTCTGCTTTCTCAATATTATCCAGCAGAACGTAAATATCCTTGCAAATCCTGTTCCAGTTTTTGCTGAAAATGAATCGGCTCAATAATTTTCACATAAGGCAACCAGTAACGTACCAAAGGCAACAACTGCATTTCGTGACGAATCTGACAACTGATCACTAACTCTCCAGTCTCGGCTTCCTGCTCGATCTGCTGTTCTGGAAATAAACGGCGCTCTTTAAAAAAAACCGTGACTTCAGGTTGTACCTTGATTAAGACTTGCTGCTTTTGCTGCCCAAACCAGATGCTGTCTTCATCTGCCAGCATTTTCAGTATTTCAGGATCATGCGCAAAGCTCTCCGCCTCAGAAACCAACTTGAGCTGTTGCACCTGACTTAAGCGATAGGTGCGCAGCTTGCTTTCACTCACAGCAGCCAAGTACCAGATACCATGATGGTGAATCAGACGATAGGGCTGGATGATTTGCAATTGATCTGAATATTGCAGCTTAACCTGCTCACGTTTATAGATTGCACTTGCAAGCAGCTTGAAATGCTCGGCAAACTGTTTAGCATCTTCAAAATAATAGCCTTTTGCCAAAAATACCTGATTTGCCCGTTCATCCAGCAATTCACGCATAAAAGACATATCCAGCGCCGGATACAGCTCACTGATCCCGGAAAGCTGGGCAAAGGTCTGGATATCCTGCAACTTGAACCGCCCTAAATAAGAGGGTTCCAGATAATATCGTTTCTGCTCATCTTGAAGTAAGGGCAAGTAAGAGCCTAGACGATCAAAATCACGCTCAATGGTGCGGGTGCTGACTTGAAATTCTGCAGCTAGCTCTGCAGCCCGGAGTTGATATCCGACGTTTAATTTGGTCAAAATTCTGGCTAAACGCTCTGCAAGACGCTCATGTGTTGAAGCTGGGCGCTTCATAAATCCCCACTTAATACATTCTCATGTACTTATTTATCGCTAGATGTTGAATGATTATACTGAATGCCGATCAATGAATAATATTAGGACAAAGTCTAAGATATTTTTTTGCATCAGATCTTGACCCTTTATTCACCCTAAAAATACAAGATCTTATTTGGATTTTCTGGATGCTTTCTTGCTTGAATGACGATTTTGTATTGTTAATCTTTCTATATAACGCTCCAGATGCAGCATCGCCCGATACATTTTATGTAACTCTACCCAGCTGATGGTTCCGCGAATAATCATTTTATGAATACGTCGTAATGCTCTTAAACTATGTTTTGAACTATATGCTGTTGAAATAATTTTCATCTTATTTTCCCTCTCACATTCATGTGAATGTTTAACCATTTGGTCGGAATTATCTATACATGCAATTTACGTGTCATAATTGACAGGTTGTGTCGAACAGTTAACATTTTTTAATTTTTATTCAAGATTTTATATATTTATTTGTAATAATATTTTACTTAAAATTAAAAAAAGCCAGTAAAATTACTGGCTTTTTTTGAATCACTTATCTCGTATTAAATAATTTCAACTACAACTTTACCCACATGCTCTCCAGTATCCATTGTGGCATGGGCATCCTGAATCTGATCGAACTTAAACGTTTTATAGATCATCGGGAGACATTCGCCTTTTGCCCACAATGGTGCAATCTGCTCTTTCAGGCCTTGTGCAATTTCCGCTTTTTCAGCCGTGCTGCGTGCACGCATGGTCGAACCGGTAATGGTCAGACGTTTCATCATGATCTGACCCAGTTTGACTTCTTTGGCCTTGGCACCACCCAAGAAAGCGATATAGACCAGACGTCCATCACGGCGCAACAAATTCAAATTACGCTCTAAATATGGTGCACCGACCATATCTAAAATGACATCGACACCACCATTGTCAGTGGCTTCATTAATAACTTGCTCAAAGTCCTGAGTTTTATAATTAATAGCCGTGGTTAAATCAGAAATAGCCGCAACTTTTTCATCTGAACCGACAGTTGCAAAAGTTTTGATTCCGAGTGATTTACACAACATTAAAGCAGTCGTACCAATCCCGCTCGTTCCACCATGTACCAGTACAGTTTCCCCTGCTTTGGCCTTACCCATCTGGAACACGTTCGCCCATACAGTAAAGAAAGTTTCAGGAATGGCCGCTGCCTGTACAAAACTTACGCCTTCAGGAATATTCAAGGTCTGGCTTTCAGGTATGACGCAATATTCCGCATAACCGCCACCATTGGTCAAACCACAGACTTGATCACCAACTTTAAACTGACTTACATCACTACCAATCGCAACCACCTCACCTGCCACTTCCAGGCCAGGAACTGGCGTTACCCCTTTCGGCATCGGATATAAGCCTTGACGCTGCAGGATATCTGGACGGTTAATACCAAAGGCATGAACTTTCACCAGAACTTCATCTGCTTTAGGTTCAGGTACAGTCACCGTTTCATAAGCGAGTTTATCGACACCACCTGGTTCTGTAATAATGACTTGCTGCATGGTTTGTTGCGACATGATTTCTTTCCCTAATCTATGCATTTCATATATCTTGGACTTATTTGAACATAGTTAGCATGAGGAATGAAGCTACATCGGACTTATGTATAATCGGGGGACTATTCAGGAAATTGATAATAGGCCAACCATGACCCAAGTGATCGAATATAACGAAAACAATTACAGTGATTTTGAGTGGTTTGAAGGTTTTGCCGTGATTCGCTTTTATGCAGACTGGTGCAAGCCCTGTGTTCAGAATTTTCCGATCTTTGCCGAACTGGCGACATACTATGCTGAGGTAAATCCTGAAGTTAAATTTGGCAAGATCAATGTGGATCAGTCTCCGATTTTAACCTTGCGCTATAATGCCTATGGTTTGCCTTCTACGCTTATTTTTAGAAATGGAGAAATTATTAAAAGGATTGCAGGCGTGAAAAGTTTAACCGAAATGAAAGCAATTCTGGCCTTAGTCCTCAATGATTCTTATGAATAATTACCCATGTGAAGCCAAATCTAACAAAAATATTTCTTTTAGCTCACTATCTAAATACGGAGCCTTTAATTAACTACGCCCTTTATATTCCTTTACCATTCGATCACTCACATCTTCCGGATAACACAGCGGCGCATATCCGCCTGCACGATTATAAGCACTACGCTTACCACAACGACTACCATTACTTGCAGTATTGTAAGGACACGGACAATTTCCCGGATAATTCTCAATCGACTGCTGGATTATTTTTTGCTTGATTGCTTCAACGCTTTGGCTGCTCTGTTTGGCTTCAGCTCCAAAAGCCACACACAAGCCAGCCAGCAATATTAATTTTTTCATATATTCCCCAAATCTAGGGAGTATTGTATTAATTGACTAGTAAATTGAAAGATCACATTTTGACTAATCGAATGATTTTCATGCAATCAAAATTTAGGCAATAAAAAACCCGCTTTTCAGCGGGTTTCTTCAAATCAGTCCAGTCTTAAAGACGAACCAATTCCACAATCTTCTCAGCAAGTTCTTCAACTGTATCTACGGTTAAAGTCGTGTCTGTACCTTCAGCAGCATCGGTAATCACAACCACACCAGTTTCACGAACCAGTGCAACCTGCTCCGCATTCAAACCTGCTTTAGCAATAGCAACGATCCCTTGCTGAATCAGCAAGCTTTCTAGCGCCTGAGCATTTTCCAAAGCTTTACCAGATACAGTCACCGCAGCAGGTTTTTGACCCAAACGTGCCGCACGTGCTTCTGCAGTGACAGGCTCATCGTGTGCAGACCATTCAACTGATTCTTCCACCATACCAGCACCAATCGTCACGTTATTCAAACGATCGATGAAGATAAACGAACCGGTGAAACGGCTGTCTTGATAACGGTCAAAGACCACTGGTGCATCAAATTCAACAGTCACATTGGCGATTGCATTTAGCTCAAGTTTATCCACCTGAACTTTTTCCAATGTGTTAACGTTGGTACGGTAATGAATTGCCGTTACTTTTGCCGGAACGGTTTGCGTACCAATCTTGATGTTGTACAGCTTACCCAGTACAAGTGGTTGATCTGCCATCCACACAACAGTCGCTTGAACTGAACGGGAAATATTTGGAACAGCTTGATCCGCACGAATTAACACGTTACCACGTGAAATATCAATTTCATCGTTAAGCGTTAAAGTCACTGCCTGACCTGCAACTGCATGCTCAAGATTGCCATCAAAAGTGACAATTTCTTTGACAGTCGATGATTTACCAGAAGGTAATGCTGTTACGGTATCGCCAACATTGATATCGCCAAGTGCGATCGTACCGCAGAAACCACGGAAGTCGAGGTTTGGACGGTTCACGTATTGCACAGGGAAACGGAAATCCTGCTTCGCTGAACTACGGTTAATTTCCACCGATTCAAGTGTACCCATCAGCGTTTCACCAGTGTACCATGGCGTATTGGCTGACTTGTTCACCACGTTATCGCCATTCAATGCAGAAATAGGCGTAAAGATGATATTGCTTGGTTTACGGTCGCCCAATTGTGCAACGAATGCCGCATATTCAGCCTGGATTTCATTGAAACGCGTTTCAGAGAATTCCACCAAGTCCATCTTATTGATTGCAACAATGATGTTCTTGATCCCGAGCAAACTCGCAATAAAGGTATGACGACGCGTCTGGGTTTGCACGCCATAACGCGCATCAATCAAAATGATCGCAAGGTCACAAGTCGACGCACCTGTCGCCATGTTACGGGTGTACTGTTCATGTCCCGGCGTATCCGCGATGATGAACTTACGCTTTTCTGTCGAGAAATAACGATAGGCCACATCAATGGTAATGCCTTGCTCACGCTCTGCTTGTAAACCATCAACCAGAAGTGCCAAGTCAGGTGCATCACCTGTCGTACCGACTTTCTTCGAGTCACGGGTCACAGCCTGTAATTGATCTTCATAAATCAATTTTGAATCGTACAGCAGACGACCGATTAACGTCGATTTACCATCATCCACGTTACCGCAAGTCAGGAAACGCAACAGGTCTTTATTTTCATGTTGTTTCAGATAGCCCAAGATATCTTGGCTGATTAAATCAGATTGATGAGACATCGCTCAAAGCTCCACATATTCTTTAGAAATCGGTTGTTTTGAATCTTTTTTTAATCTCCCTAAATCCCTCTTTAATAAAGAGGGACTTTATCTCCGTTCTGATTTAGGAGTTCCCCCTCTTTTTAAAGAGGTGAGCAGCATTGCTGCGCAAGGGGGGAGATTAAATTAGAAGTAGCCTTCCTGCTTCTTCTTCTCCATCGAGCCTGCTTCATCATGGTCAATCATACGACCTTGACGCTCAGAACTGGTTGCCAGCAACATTTCCTGAATAATTTCCGGCAAGGTATTGGCTGTAGATTCCACAGCACCTGTTAATGGATAACAACCCAAAGTACGGAAACGTACCGATTTCATTTGTGGAACTTCACCTTCTTTTAAAGGCATACGTTCATCATCAACCATAATAAGTGTGCCACTACGTTCAACCACAGGACGTTCTGCAGCCAAATAAAGTGGTACTAATGGAATACTTTCCAAATAGATGTATTGCCAGATATCCAGCTCAGTCCAGTTAGATAATGGGAATACACGAATACTTTCGCCCTTGTTCACTTTACCGTTGTAAAGATTCCAAAGTTCTGGACGCTGGTTTTTCGGATCCCAACGATGTTTCGAATCACGGAATGAATAAACACGTTCCTTGGCACGTGATTTTTCTTCATCACGGCGCGCGCCACCAAAAGCAGCATCAAAACCGTATTTATCCAAGGCCTGTTTTAAGCCCTGAGTTTTCATGATGTCGGTATATTTAGAACTACCGTGGTCGAACGGGTTAATACCTGCCTCAACCCCTTCTTTATTCTGATGCACGATCAAATCGAAACCATGGGTTTTCGCCATATTGTCCCGGAAAGTGATCATGTCTTTAAACTTCCAGCCTGTATCGACATGTAATAATGGAAATGGAAGTTTTGCTGGGTAGAACGCTTTTAGCGCAAGATGCAGCATGACCGCTGAATCTTTACCAATCGAATACAGCATGACCGGATTTTCAAACTCGGCAGCAACTTCGCGGATGATATGAATACTCTCAGCTTCAAGCTGTTTGAGATGAGTAAGTCTTTCCTCATTTAACGACATGGACAACACCAGCTTAGAAAAACGTGTACTTATGACACTTTTGAAAATTTATATTCATTATAGTGATTTACTTATCCTATCCATTGCTTGTTTTATGATATTGATATATCAAAAGCTCATATAAAAATTCATCAATAATGAATATCAGTTTTTATGAATCAATAATTTGCCCAATTCAAGCGAGGATATTGTGTGGTATAGCTATATATTACCCTGTCGCTAAGCCAATAAAATCCTAGGAAAATAATCTAAAGTAGTGGTTCTCAAATAGTTAAAAAATTACTAGAGTAAGACTCAATTCTCCCTATTGATATACTTCGTTTATGCCCTATAGCGCTTTTGATCTTGCCACTGTAAAAACCCGTCTGGAACAGGCCCAGCTTGCTGGTTATATTTATCAGCACCAGCAAAATATTTTGGTCTTGCAAGAACCTTTCAGTGATGATGGCAAGCCTTTAAATATCTATCTGCAACACGAGCTGACCGCGGATCAAATCGGATTACAGTTTGGTCTGCGTTTGCAAGAAGGTCATTGGGAATTTCTAATCGGCGTTACTTATAGCAACCAGAACGCAGCTTACGAAATCGGTGCTGGCAACCTCAAAGGTGATCAAAAAGCCTTTAACTTATTATATGCCTTTTATAATTATCCTAAAGCGTTCTATCTGGTGGCATTACCTTTGACAACCAACAGTCAGATTTTGGAGCAAACCTTGCAACAGCAGCTCTTCAAGCAGCCTGATCTCGACTTCCTGAATACTGCAGTCAAGGTCAATCCTATGGGCGAACAGGTCAAATGGATGCAACACTATATTCTGCAACAGACTTTAGATATGAAAGTCCGGATTCAGACTGCCCTGCTTTAGACTTGAATAGAAAAATTTAGAGATACTTGTATCTTGATTGATATAGTGATTAGCTACCACTATACGCAAATTGTAGAGTTTGGAGTGCTGCTAAAATCTTAAATTTGAACCTGAGATA
>NZ_JBIUAT010000042.1:0-17596 GCF_044547685.1 Acinetobacter sp. NPDC052428 | reverse complement strand
CCAATCTTGGCTCATCAATTTTCTGACAAATATTTCTCAAATAAACTTCGAGTAATTTCTACCATCAATCAATGAAAATAATTTCGATCAATCAATCAGTAAAAATCCACACAAGTTGTTCTTCATAATCTCTTAATGATCTTCTTGTTGGTTCGTCACCAGCAAGCTAGGTCGGCTATATTACTCTCTATCTCTAGAAAGTCAACCAGTAATTCAGATTATTTTTAAACTTATCAAATAAAACCCAACTCAATTAAACTTAACTAAGTCACTGTTTTATCAGAAGTTTTAGTCTTCATCACCGCCGATGGATGTGCATTCTACAGCATTTCAGAGCCCTTGCAACACTTCTTGCAAAGATTTTTTATCATGTGTTTATTTTTCAAACCAATAAAAATATAAGTAATTGTTATATATAGTTAATTTATTTTCATTATTTTTGAATTTTATTGAGCACATCCAACAAAACCCATCCATAAACACAATAAGATATTGTTTTATTTAAATTTAAATTATAAAAATCTTTATTACATGACTTATATCGTTCAATTCACATTCTATTCTTGTTTGATTCTTCAGCAACTTGGCGTTTATATACACAAAACTTGTTTTATTGGGTCTTCTTCCAAGATACATAGGCCCGATTTAAATATGGAAAATTTATTGCAACGCTAAAAATTAAAAAGCCATCGCTATTGAGCAATGGCTTTTGGAGTACTGAGGAACAATTAGAATTTCATACTGACACGTGCCCAGTAATTACGTCCCATATTATTAAACTGCTCAGTTGTTGGTAAACCTGTCCCGGAAGTACCCATTTTATTTAAGTGCTCGGTATAAGTCCGGTCTAGAACATTATCGACTCCGACTGATACATCCACGCTATCCATAACATGGTAGCTACCGTTTAAAGACAAAATACCAAAGCCTGCGCTCTGCTTATTGTCATAACCAACGATATTACCTTCGTTAAGACTGATCCGGTTTTGACCATCCACTACACGCCATAGCAATCCAAAATTATATTTGTCTTGAACATAGCGCAAGTTAACACGGGCTTCTAAAGGTGAAATTTGTGGCAACGGCGTATTGTCTGTGGTGTTTTCGCCCCAAGCATACATGGCACTGATATCTGTCTGAATTGCATCAGTAAACTGATAACCAATTCCAGCTTCTGCGCCTGCAATGGTTGCATCGATATTTCTTGAATCCGCACTATTCATTTTTGCTGGCTGCATTTCTCCCATATCATTACCCATAGGATGACCATGCCCAGAGTTTGCAGACTTAGGATAAGTCATCAGAATAAAATCCTGAATCACACCGGCATAAGTTGATACCCAAGAATTAAACGCGCCATGATGATGTTGATAACCCAGATCGAGTTGTAAGGTCTTTTCTGTTTTCAGTTGCTTAAATGTATTTGCAGTTATTCCATGATAATCGGTCTTAAATAATTCCCAATAATCAGGCACACGCTCCACATACCCCAGTCCGATATAGGTTTTACCATCATCATGTTCTGGATGGGTATTTTCAAAACGAATGAAGCCGCTTGGCAAGGTTTCCTGACGGGTTTGTCCAGTTTTTAAGGCATCAATCTCCACTTGATCGACCCGCACACCAGTAACCAATTTGTTGTTATCACTTAGTTCATGACTTAGCTCAGCAAAAGCTCCATATGACTGGAATTTCATATCTGGAGTGAGCGGCATATTCATGCTTGTGGATGTCATTCCTCCAGCATGCGTATTGCGCTGAGAATCCATCCCGGCAATCAATTGGTTTTGATCCCATTCACTCGTTATCGCCATACGGGTATTTAAAGTACGGCGTGTAACCTGCATTTCAGAGGGTGCTGGCTGCATGTTATGAGTATGCTCATCATGCTTCATCGGCACTGGACGCAGGCTAAAATTATCCATGATGTGGTCGTTATAGTTATAGTTGATCTGTGCCTCAACTTTCTGAATTACATCAGTCAGGTTTTTCTTTTCAACACGTAAACCCAGACTTTCACGGGCAAACTGTGATCCATCCATATCACGACCGGCATAAACTGCTTCACCATCCGCCTTACCACCCGTCAGCTCTACCCAGGTATCTGTATCTGGAGTCCAGCCCAATGTCAGATCCGCATTCCAGCGCTCCCAGTCTGAAGGCACAGTAGTTCCATCACCATCTTGATAACTACTCGATACCGAACGATTGGTATTGAGTCGGATATATTTCTGTTCATCGCCTGCTGCGACTTCCACATTATGATCAAGACGTCCGAAAGATCCCATCAAGACACTGGCCTGACCGCGATAGTTTTGATCTTGATCAAACTGCTCCGGTGTACGTTCGAAAATCACTGTGGCCGCAGAGCCAGTATTGGCATACTGAACCGTTTGCGGTCCTTTAATCACCGAAATACGGTCATAGCTTTCCGGAGAAATATAAGAGGTTGGCGAATCCATACGACTTGGACAGGCGCCCAGGTTTTCGGTGCCATCGGTTAGGATCTTAATTCGTGAACCAAACATGCCACGGAACGTCACATCACCATTGGTGCCGGCACCGCTATTGACCGAACTAAAGCCAACAATACTTTGCAAATAATCCGCACCATCACTGGCAGGAATCGGTTGAATCGGCTGTTTTGGATCAGCGCGGACAATCAGCCCATTGGCATCATTACCTGCTGCCGATGTCACCACAATCGGGGCCAAAGTCTGAACCGGCATGGCATCATTGGCCATCACCACCGAAGAATAACAAGCAATACAAATCGCAGCCGCAAGTGGCTGTAAAGAAAATTTAGGCTGAGCCATTTCTCTATCTCACTAAATACATAAATTAGGCACGGCTTGAGTCAATACCAACCCAAGCTGAAAAATGCAGATTTATGCAGGCAGTGGTGGCGCTCGCCCCTGAGGAATTAAGAAGAGTTGCTGAAGGACAAACCAGACATGCTTAAAAGTTTTTTGATAAGCAATTAAACGGACATGAATCCGGTCAAGTACCTGTTTGATGTCCAGATCAGGCGGTAAAACTAAATTGGCATGAACCTTACAGTACTGACACTGATGATTGGCATCATGATGATCATGTTGAAGATGATCAGATTGGATAAGGTGGCTATGCTCGCCAGCGCTATGCTGCGCATGAGCATCTGTCGCGATAAAAAGCGCACGCGTGATGGTTTCACAGACCGGAGCAACCTGATATTGCTTCGGTAACAAAGGCTGTAAAAATACAGCAATCTGTAGAAACACAGCTGCAAATGCAAATAGCAGCCCCGCGCGTAAAAACACAGGCTATTCCTAAAATATGCTTATGTTGATTATAGCAAAGCCCAATCAGAATTGGGCTTTGCTAGACCATTTAAATAAACTTTAAAATGATCCTAGCGCTTCACTGCCACCTTGTCTTTATTACGCTGGCGTACCAGTTTTTCCACTTTTTCACGTGCACGTTGACGTTTTAATGGCGATAAATAATCGACAAATAATTTGCCATTTAAGTGATCCATTTCATGTTGGATACACACAGCGAGAAGTCCGTCAGCATCGAGCTCAAATGCTTGACCTTCCAGATTAATTGCCTCAATTTTTACGCGTGACGGACGATCAACTTTATCGTATATTTGAGGAACTGATAGACAGCCTTCTTCGTAGGGCTGCGTTTCTTCAGTCAATGGTGTGATTTTGGGGTTAATAAACACCATCGGTTGATCTTTATTTTCAGACAGATCCATAACAATCAGCTGAATATGACGATCCACCTGAGTCGCGGCAAGTCCGATACCTGGTGCTTCATACATGGTTTCAAACATATCCGCAGCGAGCTGACGAATTTCATCAGTCACTTCTTCGACAGGTTGTGCAATGGTACGAAGACGGGGATCCGGGAAACTTAAAATAGGTAATAAGGCCATACTGCGTCCTCAATTATGCCATTGATCAAAAAACCAAATGAAGGGAATGCTTCATCAAAAAAATGTGTGTAAGATCGTTATTATAACGCAACTACGCACATAATTTTAGGAATTATGATAATGAAAAAGGTTTTGAAGGGCATGCCATTTTTTAGTGCCTTGGGGTTTAAAAATCAGATGCTGGCACTTGCCGTTTGTGTTGGCGTCAGTATGGGGACCATTCATTCTGCCGAGGCAGCACCTGCACGCAACGTCAATCCACCGGCATTAAAAGCCAATGCACCGAACGTTTATGTGGTGAAAAAAGGCGATACGCTTTGGGATATCTCGAAACGCTTCCTGAAAAATCCGGTCCGTTGGCCGGAAATCTGGGCGAGTAATAAGCACGTGAAAAATCCACACTGGATTTTCCCGGGTGACCGCCTGTTGATGTGTGATTACCAGGGCCGCCCGATTATTGGTAAAGACGAAGGTGATGGTTGTGAAGGTATTATCAGCCGCTATCTTGGCAGTACTTCTCTGCAGCCCCAGATTCGTGTTGAATCTTTAAATAATACGATTCCCGTGATTCCGCTTGAGCACATCAAGCAGTGGCTAGAACGCTACACCCTTCTGGCACCTGATTCAGTTCAGGGCACACCCTACATTCTCGGAACTGCAGATCAGCGCGTACTGGCTGGCAAAGGTCAGAAAGTCTATGCACGTGGTCACGGCTTGGTAGTGGGTCAACGCTATGCGGTGTATCGTGAAGCTGAACCGTATGTATTTACGGATGCAAATGGCAAGAAATATACGTCTGCACTCGAGCTGCAACAGGTGGCATCTGGTATTGCGGTACGTGGCGAAGGTGATGTCACCACACTTGAACTGACAGATAGTTACAATGCAGAAGTACGTCGTGGTGATCGCGTCTTGCCTGAATACGATCCAATGTTACCGACCCTGTTCTATCCGACCAATGCAGAAAATATTGCTGCCGGTGGTCAGATTGTGCGTGTATTGGGGTCGATTGGTACAGCAGCACGTCATAGTATCGTCACCATTGACCGTGGTACGGCACATGGGGTTCAGACGGGTCATGTCTTTAGCGTGAATCAAAAAGGTGAAGTGGTGACTGATCCGAAAACCAAAGAACGGGTGCAATTACCGGGCGAGCGTATTGGTCAGGTCATGGTATTTAAAACCTTCGATCAATTGAGCTACGCTTATGTGCTGGAAAGTGAATTACCAATCAAGGTTGGTGCCAACATTCAGCCGCCACTATTAGAAGACTAAGCTTTTAAACGGGATGATGTGGATTGATCGGCATCATCCCTCTTGTTTGAACTCATACCCATAATAAGAAGACACCGAAATAGGTCTCACCATGTTGAATACATTGTCGACAGCGCAAATCCATGCCATTACGCTGTGGTATTTACTGCAACACTCCCTCAGCAGCTTTTATAAAATCAGTCAGCATTATGCAGACCTCGCCCATGCAATTGATGGTTCTCAAACCGAAACCTGGCGTAAGTTGGGCATTCATAAAAACCACATTCAGCGCCTGCAAGATTTCCAGTCAAGTGAGTCGCAGCTCCATTTTCAGCGCAGTCTTGAGCAGATCCAGTTGCACAGTGACTTTGTGCTTTTACATACAGATGCCGAATATCCACAGCAATTGAGCCATTATGCGCATAAGCCGCCAATCCTGTTCGGGCAAGGGTATGCAGATCAATTGCTGCAACCGCAAATCGCGATTGTGGGGAGTCGCAAGCCCAGTCTGCACGGCCGGCAAGTCGCTTATGACTTTGCTTTTTATTTGAGTGAACAGGGTTTTTATATTAATAGTGGCCTGGCACAAGGGATTGATGAAGCCGCACATCAGGCCGCATTACAACATCGGCGAACGATTGCAGTGATGGGCACAGGCATTGAACAGACCTACCCTGCTGCCCATCAAACACTACGTCAGCAAATCATCGAACATGGAGGTACGGTCATTACTGAGTTTTTGCCATTTACTCCCCCCTTACAGCAGCATTTTCCACGGCGTAACCGAATTGTCAGTGGCTTAAGCCTCGGGGTGATTGTGGCAGAAGCCGCCTTGAAAAGCGGTTCATTGCTGACCGCACAATGGGCAGCGGAACAAGGCAAGACCACATTCGCCATCCCGGGGCATATTTACAGTGAACATCACCAGGGCTGTCACCAACTGATTCGTGAAGGTGCGATTCTGATTGACCATCCACAGCAGGTCATCGAAGAACTGGCGCTGGCCACGCAATGGCAAGCTTTGGAAAACACCACCAAAACGAAAGTTATTGAAGCAACATCACAGCAAATTCCACCGCATCTGCTCAGTCTGTATAATCAGCTGGACTGGGTGGGACAGAGTTTGGATCAACTGGGAACGCAGGTTCAGCAAGAGGTATCTGCTTTGACCAGCCAACTCATGGAACTGGAGTTACTCGGTTTTTGTACCCAGCAAGCCGGCCTCTATCTACGTTGTCGGATTCTCAAATAAGGTTCACAATAGCGCTTTGTTGTTTGATATAAGGTATCCACATGATCACTACCTCTGTTGCCGAAGCAGCAGCATGGCTTAAAGATGGACAAGTCTTGGCATATCCTACAGAGGCTGTTTGGGGCTTGGGTTGCGACCCCTATAATGAACAGGCATTTCATCAGATTTTAGAATTAAAACAGCGCCCGATTGAAAAAGGCGTGATTCTGCTGGCAGCTCATCTTTCACAGGTAGAACATCTGTTGCAGGATTTAAGCGAAGAAATGCGTGAAAAAGTGATTGAATCCTGGAACCATGAAAGACCTGCTGATCGCGCGACCACCTGGTTACTTCCTGCAAATAAAGACATTCCTGACTGGATTAAAGGTCATCATCCTAAAGTAGCCGTACGTGTAACCACTCACCCACTCTGTGTGGCACTGTGTCAGGCCTTTGGCGGTTTTATCGTTTCGACCAGTGCCAACCCTGCCGGCATGGAACCTGCCCGCTCACTTCAGGATGCGATCCGCTATTTTGACCAGAACCTGAATTATCTAAATGGTGACCTCGGTTTAAGTCAGCAACCAAGCCGGATCATTGATGCAGTGACTGGCGCAATTATTCGTGACTGAGTCCTGTCTGATTTAGTCGGGACACTCAAGCCCGACTAAAGTTTTAAGACAAAAAAAAGCTCAGCCATATAGGGATGGCTGAGCATAAAAAAGGATGTGCATAAATCACATCCAGAGGGTTCAGAAAATCTCTGGGAGTCTGATAAAACAAGGATTTTCTTGCTTGATCATTCTCGATGGGCGCATTATGAAAGAAACTGAGTACAACGACAAGTACAATAAAACAATCAAATAATACATATTATCTATTAATAGAAAACATTTTTTGACCAATATTCAAAATATCTTGCTCTTTCTATTCTCTTTTTAAAATAAAACGATATTTTTCTATTTGTTTTAACATTTGAAAATTAGCATTTAAAAGGGGATTTCAATTAAAAAAGTTTTGATCAACCGCTCAATATTTAATCAGACAAAATTCTTAATTAGCTCTTTTAATTCCTGATTAAGCGGATCTTCCGGGATACTGTGCCCATAAAACTCCCAATAAAATAATACTGCCGCCAATAGTGTGATACATGGTCCACGCTTCGCCTAACCACAAATATGCGACTACTGCGGTAAAGACAGGCATCAGGTTCATAAAAATACTACTGCGATTGGGGCCAAGTTGCTGTACGGCCATCATCCAGAATAACGGCGCGGCAATGGAAGGGAAAATTCCGGCATAGATAATGCTGGCTGCATTAGCGTGATTGATGCTATCCAGACCTAAAATCAATACCAAAGGAATATGATAGAGAAAGGCTATAAAAATCTGAATATACAAGCTCACTAAGAGTGGAATCTGAATCTGCCATTTTTTCAGGAATACGCCATAACAGGCATAGAAAAATACTGCGATCAACATCAGCAGATCGCCAATATAGCTTTCACCGACAGTTAAAAACTGCAGGCCCTGCCCTTGTGCCATGACATACATCAAACCAATAAAGGACAGAAGACTCCCTAGCACTGCAGCCTGTGTCGGACGAATCTTTAAAACAAAGATACCCACGATAATGGTAAAAATAGGAATAAAGGCATTGATCAGGCCCATATTGGTCGCAGTGGTATAGTGTGCCGAGCTATAAGCCAACCCCTGATACAGCACCATTCCCAACGCACTCAAAACAGCAAAATGTCCAAGATGCGGACGGATTTCTGGCCACACCGCTTTGACTTTGGGCAACATGAATGGAGTTAAAATCAGTAAGGCCAAGGCCCAGCGATAAAAACTGATACTGATGGGAGAAATATAATCTGCCACATAACGGGTAACCGTCATATTCAGAGACCATATCAAAACTGCGGCCAGTGGTAAGGCCATGGCCCACCAGACTGCCTTTTGTTGCTGGGTCATACTTTCATCCATGATTCGCTGGTCTTGTTATTAAGCTATGCCTATTCGCGCATCCTAGCATAATAGATTTTTCACATAATATTGAGGCAATTTGCAGCTTTAAGTAACTAAGCTCACCTGTTTCTACTTGTACTGAAAGCGAATACCCGTTAAAACAAATACCGTTCAGTCGCAATAAACAGGAAATCTAATGACTCGCTCTGTATATGACATTCCAGTCAAAACCATTGACGGAACAGAAACCACTTTAAACCAGTACCAAGGTAAGGTTTTACTGGTGGTTAACGTCGCATCTAAATGTGGCCTGACGCCGCAATATGAAGGCTTACAAAAACTGTATCAGGACAAAAAAGCGGAAGGTCTGGAAATTCTGGGCTTCCCTGCCAATAACTTTTTGGAACAGGAACCGGGTAGCGAAGCCGAGATTCAGGAATTCTGTTCAGTAAATTATAAAGTCGACTTCCCGCTATTTGCTAAAATCTCTGTCGCGGGCGAAGACAAGCATCCTTTATATACCACCCTTACGCAAGCGATCCCGGAACGCATCGGTGAAGGCCCTTGGTGGAAAGATCTGGTCGATTATGGCCTAACGCCAAACCAGCCACCAGAAGTACTATGGAACTTTGAAAAATTCCTGATCAATAAAAATGGTGAAGTGGTGGCACGTTTTGCACCGGATATTACTGCGGATGATCCACGGATTGTCGATGCAGTGAACGCAGAACTTGCAAAATAATTCTCGATTATTCTCATAAGCTTCAAGCTTGAAATAAGTATCTATTTTCTTGATAGATACTTATTTTTTTAAAACCGCTATTTAGCTAAATTGAGATTAACCGGACATATCTTCAAAATGATTGCAGGCCGAACAAGCCAATTTGGTGAGAACAAAGTACTTCTTTACCAGTTTTTAATAATCTTTTTCCTGTTTTTAAATAAGGAAACATTCGGAACCCAGAAGAATTGTTATGAGTTTGCAACAATCTTTTTTATCTCCATAGTTTGTCCTTATATTAAATACTACTCAAATTCCATCACCTGTATCGAGACCCTGATTCCATGTCCAAGATTCTTGCCAATGCTGTCCTTCCTTTCGCATTATTTAGCTCTGGAATTTTACTGATGGGCTGTGAACAGGCTGTCGAAGCACCGGCTGAACAGGCAGATACCACGACCTCAGATCTGGAACCAGCCTCTCAGCAACAGAGTTCAGCAGCACAAACCGAACTTAAATCGGGTAATATGTTTTATATGGTTCGTGATGTCGCCGACTTGCAGCTCAAGGCCGGCAGTTATGTGGAACAGTTAAAACAGACCCAGACCGAACTGCAAACGGCGGTCGAAGCTAAAGATACCCAGCAACTGGAGTCCACTGCGACCCAGCTACAACAGCAACTCAGCAGTTTTAATCAGGTGTTAGGCAACCTGAACTTGAAAAGTCAGGAAATTGACCAGATTCGTGACAACATCATGACCGCCAATCAGCAAGTTCTGGCTTCTCCTCTTTTAAATGGTCAGGTGGATTTCAGCCAAGTGAACTTGAAAAAGATTGAATCCCAGATGGTTAATGTGCAATCCGAAATGGTCAAACTGGCCGGCTTGCTGATCCAGAATCCAGATCAGGAATCAGAGAGCAATACTGATCAGGACAATACTTAAAATACCTAAAAATCTCATTTTGAGGCGATTGATCGAAACCCACCTTCCTCAATCGTCTTGCAGGCTATACACTGTTATGGATTATAAAAATTATATTTAGATCAAGAATTTTCATCTAATCAGATCATCAGGAGTTCAATCATGTCGAATTCAGTGCTGTATTCTGTGGTTCCAGTCACATCCCGGCTTGATCTGAAAGATCCTTTTATTTTTACCGTTCATCATCAAGATCATTATCCGCAAGGCAATTCTAAATTAGGCCCAGTTTCCCCGCCACAGCAGCATGAATATGACATGTATTATGGCGAGAGTATTCCCGGCTTTCCGGAGCATCCGCATACAGGTTTTGAAACCATTACCATTGTCGAGCGCGGTTATGTCGATCATTTTGACTCGCTAGGAAACTCAGGACGTTATGGCGCGGGTGATGTGCAATGGCTGACTACCGGCAATGGGGTGCAGCATTGCGAGATGTTTCCCTTAGTCCATCAGGATCAGGACAATCCTCTGGAGCTGTTTCAAATCTGGCTGAACTCCTCACCAGAACAGAAAAAACAGCCAGCCGATTATAAAATGTTTTGGCGTGAACAGATTCCACATGTATTTTCAGCCGATGCGGCCGGACGTAAAGCGGATATCCGGGTCATTTCAGAGCAGTTTAAACAGACTCAGGCACTGGATCGGCCACCACATTCATGGGCAGCCATGCCAGAGAATCAGCTCAATATTTATTTAATCACTTTAGGGCCGGAAGCAGAATTAATCATTCCTGCAACCACTGCTACTGCAACGCGTTTTTGTTATTTTTATCAAGGTAGAAGCTTGGAGCTTGAAGGACAGAAAATAGCGCCGAAGCATCTACTTGAACTCAAACCGGATGCAGATATTCAGCTCAAAGGTGGGCTGCTGGAATCACATATTTTATGGCTGGAAGGTGAACCGATCGGTGCACCGGTGGCTATGCATGGGCCTTTTGTTCTGAATAGTGCTCAAGAACTGGATACTGCTTTTCGCCGTTATCGCGAAACCCAGTTTGGTGGCTGGCCTTGGCGAAGTGCTGAACCGTCATTTCCACCAGAACACCCACGTTTTGCCAGTTATGAAGGTGGCAAACGTGAAGAATATCCAGACCAACCAGACAAAGAAGCCACTGAATAGTGGCTTCTTTGACATTGGATCAGCTCATATTATTTTTTCGGGCTTTTGACGACGACCAGTTTCTTCTGCACAAACTCTCTGAAACCATCAATCGACAGTTCATGCCCATAACCAGAATTTTTGATTCCACCAAATGGCAATTCGGGCGTGGTGTCAGTAAACCAGTTGATCCAGATCATGCCAGTTTCTACCCGTGACGCCAGTTTTTTGGCACGCTCGATATCCTGTGAATGAATCACGCCACCTAAGCCATAATTAGAATCATTGGCAATTTCGACAATTTCATCATCATCCTTCGCTACATAGATTTGCGCCACCGGGCCAAAGAATTCTTCATACCAGGCTTCATTTTCACGCGTAATATTTTCCAGAATGGTGGGCGCATAGAAATTGCCTTGATGTTCTACAGCCTTACCGCCAGTAACTACGGTCGCACCTTGTGCTACGGCCTTTTCGACCTGCTTGCTGAGTTTTTCCAGTGCGTCTTTTGAAGACAGCGGTCCTAAAGTGGTTTCAGGATCGAGCGGATCACCCAGTTTTAACTGTTCAAAAGCTTTCAGCATGCCGGCCTTGAATTGTTCGGCAATTTTTTCATGCAAGATAAATCGCTTCGCCGCTGTACATACCTGCCCGGCATTATTGACACGCGCCTGACAGCCTAACTTGATCGCGCGTTCCAGATCTGCATCATCGAGTACGATAAATACATCATTACCGCCCAGTTCCAGTGTGGATTTTTTAAGATGTTTGCCCGCCTGTTCAGCGACTGCACTGCCCGCACCTTCTGAACCTGTGAGTGCCACACCACGCACACGCTTGTCTGCAATTACTTCCGCGACCTGATCACTGCTGATAAACAGATTGGTCCAGACACCTTTGGGTGCGCCTGCATCCAAGACCAATTGCTCAAAGGCTTCTGCACATTGCGGCACAATGCCGGCATGTTTTGCCAGAACCGGATTACCAATCGCACAGTTCGGCGCAAAGACCCGCATCAGTTGATAAAACGGGAAATTCCACGGTTCTACCGCCATGATAATACCCAGTGGATGATGCTCAACCCAGGCCTCATCCAGTTCCGTTTCATAGGATACGGGCGCTAAAAATTCTTTGGCATGATCAGCATAATATTCTGCAATTTTGGCGCAGGTTTCGATTTCACCTTCACTCTGCTTGATCAGTTTACCCATATCCAGCGTCATGAGCTTCGCCAGTTCAGACTTTCGTTCTCGCATATTGCTGGCCAATTTGCGCAGTACTTCAATACGAGTATCGACCTGTTGTGACCAGTCTGACTTTAGGATTTGTTCTGCAGTATCGAGGGCATTTTGAATATCTTGATCGTTATGGGATGGGTAGTCTTTCAATTTTTGATTGGTAAATGGATTAATAGATTGATAAGCCATGATTTTCCCTTTTTCAATTATAAGTTTTGCCTGTTCAAAACCCAATTGCATCAAGTTATAACAAGCGTGTATCTGTTCGAATTATTTAACTTATCATTGATTTTTTTATAGCGTGTGTCTGCTTACAGATTGGTTCAAAATATTACTGAGAGTGGGTAAAAGTTATATCGAGCGGTACAGAATGCAATAAATGCAGAGATTTTATAACCTCTTCTTAGGTCTTCTCTTTTGAGTAGTTTCTCTTACTACTGGAATGGGATGTCTAGGTGATGGTTTTAATCCTACACTTTTAATTTTTCTTATCTCTTCTTGATCTAAATTGTAGTAAACAAAAAGTTGTTGAATTAAATTTTCTAAAACTTTTAAGTGCAAAACTAGCTCTTTTCGAGTTTTGGAGTCTGCCCTATGTGCAGCATCATTCCCTAAATAACGAATATCATCAAGTAAGCCTCTTTGCTTAGTTGAGATAAAACCCTCATGTTCAAACTTATTTAAAATTTCCCCCAAATCATCTGAATGACCAAAATATTTCACAATCTGCTCTAATAATGTTCTCAAGCCTAATCCAGTTAGCAAAGGCATTTTATTATTTAACGCCACTATGACCTCTTCATAAGTAGAATAAATCTCTTCAGGTAAGATTTTCTCAAACTCTTTAGAAAAAGCAGTTTCTTCGTCTCTAAGAGGAAAAGTTTTATATAAATAATTTACTTGGTAGATCATATCTTCACTTTGATCATACCCTACAGGATCAACGTCATAAGAGTCATGGGACTTTGTTTGATATGAAATAGACTCACAATTTAAACATCTCAAAATTCTATAATTAGAATAAAAAGATATATTTGGATCAGAACAATCATTGTGTGATATATCTACCAATACCTCATGCTTAATTTTTGTTTTACATTCAATACATAATATTTTTTCATAAACAATTTTTGAATCTTGCTTAACACCCTCAAAAATTGGATTCAAAGAAACTATTTTCATTATTCTAGAAATACTATTTAAAAAATTAGTATATAAAAAAACCACCCTTTCGGGTGGTTTTTTCAATCTCAAACCGTCTCTTATTGAGCGCGGTTTTTGATTTTGCGGATCGTTTCCAGCTGAGCAGCAGTTTCTGCAAGAGCAGCCAAAGCAGCAGCAGCGTCCAAATCGCTCTTTTGATTCGCAAGCAATGCTTCAGCGTGTTTACGCGCTTCAACAATAGCTGCTTCATCTAAGTTTTCTGCACGGACTGCAGTATCTGCAAGAACCGTAACAACATGCGGTTGAACTTCTAGAACACCACCAGATACATAGATCAACTCTTCTGTACCGTTTTCCAAAATAACGCGGATCGCGCCAGGTTGGAGCAAAGTTACCAACGGAGCATGGCCAGGCATAATACCTAACTCACCGCCAGCACCTTTTGCAATTAGCATAGTTATAGTGCCTGAGTACAAAGACTCCTGAACACTTACAACATCACATTGCATAGTCGCCATGAGAATCTCCTAAATTAGAGTAGCTAATTAAAGTTTCTCGGCTTTAGCAATAACTTCGTCAATACCACCAACCATGTAGAACGCTTGTTCTGGGATGTGATCGTATTCACCAGCTAGAAGACCTTTAAAGCCACGAATCGTTTCTTTAAGAGATACTAATTTACCAGGAGCACCAGTAAATACTTCAGCTACGTGGAACGGTTGAGAGAAGAAACGCTGGATTTTACGCGCACGGTAAACAACCAGTTTATCTTCTTCAGCAAGCTCGTCCATACCAAGAATCGCGATGATGTCTTTAAGCTCTTTATAACGTTGCAATACGTTCTGTACAGAACGTGCAATTTCATAATGCTCTTGACCAACAACTAACGGATCTAACTGGCGTGAAGTTGAGTCTAGTGGATCGATCGCTGGGTAAATACCAGAAGATGCGATGTCACGGCTCAATACAACAGTTGCGTCTAAGTGAGCAAATGTTGTAGCAGGCGATGGATCTGTCAAGTCATCGGCAGGTACGTATACCGCTTGGATTGACGTAATAGAACCAGACTTAGTCGATGTAATACGCTCTTGAAGAACACCCATCTCTTCTGCAAGTGTAGGCTGGTAACCTACTGCAGATGGCATACGACCTAGAAGTGCTGATACTTCAGTACCCGCTAGTGTATAACGATAGATGTTATCTACGAACAATAGTACGTCACGGCCTTTACCGTTTTCGTCTTTCTCGTCACGGAAATATTCAGCCATAGTCAAACCAGTCAACGCTACGCGTAAACGGTTACCCGGTGGCTCGTTCATCTGACCGTAGACCATTGCTACTTTGTCTAGAACGTTAGAATCTTTCATTTCGTGATAGAAGTCGTTACCTTCACGAGTACGCTCACCAACACCAGCAAACACAGATAAACCTGAGTGAGCTTTCGCGATGTTGTTGATCAATTCCATCATGTTTACAGTTTTACCAACACCGGCACCACCGAACAGACCAACCTTACCACCTTTCGCAAACGGGCAAAGTAAGTCAATGACTTTAATACCAGTTTCTAAAAGGTCAGTAGAAGCCGCTTGTTCTGCATAAGAAGGCGCTTGACGGTGAATTGGTAAACGCGCTTCAGTCGCAACAGGACCAGCTTCGTCGATCGGGCGACCAAGAACGTCCATGATACGGCCTAGAGTCGCTGTACCTACTGGTACAGAAATCGGCGCGTTAGTGTTAGTTACGTTCAAACCACGCTTAAGGCCTTCAGTAGAACCCATTGCAATAGTACGAACTACGCCATCACCAAGCTGTTGCTGAACTTCTAAAGTAGTTTCAGTACCATCTACTTGGAGAGCGTCATAGATCTTAGGAACGCTATTGCGTTCAAACTCGACGTCGATAACCGCGCCGATGATCTGAATGATACGACCGCTATTCATTGCTGTCTCCTCAATTCAAAATAATGTTAAACGGCAGCGGCACCACCAACGATCTCAGAAATTTCCTGAGTAATCGCGGCTTGACGCAGCTTGTTATAAATAAGTTGCAGGCTCTTAATGATCTCGCCTGCGTTGTCTGTCGCTGCTTTCATAGCGACCATACGTGCAGACTGCTCACATGCGATGTTTTCAATCACACCTTGATACACCACAGACTCGATATAGCGAACCAACAAGCCATTTAAAAGCTCTTCAGCTTCAGGCTCGTAGATATAATCCCAACCGTATTGACGGTTCAGATTCTTGTCTTCTTCAGCAGCAGCCAAAGGAACAAGTTGTTCGATCTTTTGATTTTGAGTCATGGCATTGACAAAGCCGTTTGACACTAGATAAATACGATCTAACTCGCCTTTATCATAAGCATCCAACATCACCTGTACAGAACCAGATAACTGCTCAAGACTTGGAGCATCGCCGACTTGCGTCGTCGCACCAAGCACTTTACCGCCGTAGTTTTTAAAAAACGAAACCGCTTTTTGACCAATTAAAGCAAATTGAACTTCAATTGACTGCTCTTGTTGCTGTTGAACGTGTTTAACCACTTTCTTGAACAGGTTAATGTTCAAACCACCAGCAAGGCCACGATCTGAAGACACAATGATATAGCCAACGCGCTTAACCGGGCGTTCAACCATATAACGGTGTTTATATTCAGGATTCGCTTGGACCAAATGAGCAATTACACGGTGCATATTTTCGGCATACGGACGGCCTTGAGCCATGCGCTCTTGCGCACGACGCATCTTAGAAGCTGCTACCATTTGCATCGCTCGAGTAATCTTCTGCGTGCTCTTGATACTAGCTACTTTGGCGCGAATTTCTTTTAAATTTGCCATACGCTTAACCTAGTATTCGAAAGCCCTTGCGAGCTTCCGAAGGTTGATTCCGTGAACCAAACCGACACTAAATTCAACAGAGGTTGAAATTAGTAAGTTTGAGTCGCTTTAAAGCTTTCAATACCTGCTTTGATTGCAGCTTCGATGTCTTTGTTGTAATCACCAGAGGCATCGATTTGTTGCATTAACGCAGCATGTTCTGAACGGAAGTAAGAAATCAACGCAGCATCAAAGTCTACGATTTTCTTAACGTCTACGTCAGCCATGTAGCCTTCGTTAGATGCATAAATTGAAACAGCTTGGTCAGCAATTGAGTAAGGAGCATATTGTTTTTGCTTCATTAACTCAGTTACACGTTGACCATGTTCAAGTTGCTTACGAGTTGCTTCGTCAAGATCAGAAGCGAACTGAGCAAATGCTGCCAATTCACGGTATTGCGCCAAAGCAGTACGGATACCACCAGACAATTTCTTGATGATCTTAGTTTGCGCTGAACCACCAACACGAGATACAGAGATACCCGCGTTCACAGCAGGACGAATACCTGCGTTGAATAATGATGTTTCAAGGAAGATCTGACCATCAGTAATCGAAATTACGTTGGTTGGTACGAATGCAGATACGTCACCCGCTTGAGTTTCAATAATCGGCAATGCAGTTAATGAACCAGTTTGGCCTTTAACTTCACCGTTAGTGAATTTCTCAACGTAGTCAGCAGATACACGAGAAGCACGTTCAAGTAGACGCGAGTGTAGATAGAACACGTCACCTGGATACGCTTCACGACCTGGTGGACGGCGTAAAAGCAATGAAATTTGACGGTAAGCAACAGCTTGCTTAGACAAGTCATCATAAATGATTAACGCATCTTCACCGCGGTCACGGAAGTATTCGCCCATTGTACAGCCAGAATACGGAGCTAGATACAGCATTGCTGCTGGATCAGCTGCAGCTGCAGCTACAACAGTTGTATACGCCATAGCGCCAGTTTCTTCTAGCTTGCGTACCACGTTAGCGATAGTCGATTGTTTTTGACCGATTGCTACGTATACACATTTAATGCCAGAGTTTTTCTGAGCGATGATCGCGTCGATCGCCATTGCTGTTTTACCAGTTTGACGGTCACCAATGATCAACTCACGTTGACCACGGCCTACAGGGATCACTGTATCTACTGATTT
>NZ_JBIUAT010000041.1:0-18449 GCF_044547685.1 Acinetobacter sp. NPDC052428 | reverse complement strand
GTGTATCGCTTGAACTGAGGATCAGAGAGCTTGTTTGAATCGATGTATTTCATCCGCAGATTATGCACGAATGCTAAGAAATCCGGAGTGCAAATATTAACCAAAAAGAAGATCGTTTTTTGATTTATGAAAGAGATCTAGTATCTGCTAAACCTTGCCAATCTGCTTTTAAATACCTCAAATGCATTATTTTGGCTAGAATCAAAAATTTAAATTGGTAGGTATTTGGTAGGTAGGATTCTTTTTAACTTCATTCAATACTCATATTACGGTGAGGGTCACCGATAAAATAATCAATGAATGGTAGAAGGAATAACACCATGGCTTTTAAAAATATTTCAGATCAAACTAACGGTTTTTATATTCCCTGTGTTTCACTTTTTGGTCCGGGCTGTGCTAAAGAAATCGGGATCAAAGCACAAAATTTAGGCGCCAAGAAAGCACTGATTGTAACTGATGCTGGCCTGTTTAAATTTGGTGTTGCAGATGATATTGCAGATTATTTGAAAGAGGCAGGTGTTGACAGTTATATTTTCCCAGGTGCGGAACCCAATCCAACTGATATTAACGTGCATCATGGAGTTGAAGCTTATAATGAAAATGCCTGTGATTTTATTGTATCGTTAGGTGGGGGCTCATCACATGACTGTGCCAAAGGCATCGGTCTGGTCACTGCAGGTGGCGGACATATCCGTGATTATGAAGGGATTGATAAAAGTACCGTTCCGATGACACCACTGATTGCAATCAATACCACGGCAGGGACGGCTTCGGAGATGACACGTTTCTGTATCATTACCAATACCGATACCCATGTGAAAATGGCGATTGTAGATTGGCGTTGCACACCACTTATTGCAATTGATGACCCTAAACTGATGTTGGCCAAACCTGCCGGCCTGACTGCGGCAACAGGGATGGATGCTCTGACACATGCGGTTGAGGCCTATGTATCTACGGCTGCTAATCCCATCACTGATGCCTGTGCAGAAAAGGCGATCACCATGATCAGTGAATGGCTCAGTCCCGCAGTGGCGAATGGGGATAATCTAGAAGCACGGGATGCCATGAGCTATGCTCAATATCTTGCCGGAATGGCCTTTAATAACGCCTCTTTAGGATATGTGCATGCGATGGCACATCAGCTCGGAGGCTTCTACAACTTGCCGCATGGTGTTTGTAATGCAATTCTGCTCCCCCATGTTTGTGAATTTAACCTGATTGCTTGTCCTGAACGTTATGCCAAAATTGCCCAATTGATGGGGGTGAATACAGAAGGCTTAACCGTAACTGAAGCAGCTTATGAAGCGATTGGCGCCATTCGTCAGCTTTCGGCTTCAATTGGTATTCCATCTGGGCTGACGGAATTGAATGTAAAAGAAGCTGACTTGGCCATCATGGCGGAAAATGCACAAAAAGATGCCTGCATGCTGACCAATCCACGTAAAGCCAGCCATGCCCAAGTGGTAGATATTTTTAAAGCGGCGATGTAGTGCCTCAATGTAAGTCTTCTCTCCAAGCATCTGACTTACATTTTTAACAGCCCCTGTTTCACTTCCTGAGGAAGTGTGCCAAGAGCAGACATGCATTTTCCTGTTCCTGGCTGATCCTTTTGCCTTCATAAGAGGATAAAAGCGGGGGGTGTTTCTTTTTTATGAAGTCCCCTTCATTATGAATATCGACATTAATCCCATGGTAGAAAAATGCCACGATTTTTTTAGCCCGTCCCAGCCAGAAAAAATTTCCCGTCGTATGATCTTAATATCATATTTAATCTCTGAGGAATAAACTGCGCGTCCTTCAAATGACATGAAGGTGAGCGTAGCTGATTTTGATGAAGAGCATCCCATCAAGCGGCTGGTCAAACTGGGTAGCCACTGATAAAAATTTTAGGATCAGGTTCAGTCTAAATTAATAAGCAAACCCACAGTAAGCAAGGATAATACTTAATATTCCAGAATTTTCCTATTTTAACTGTTTAGCTTTGTACCGATAGTTACATCAGCTTTAAAGATTTTTATATTTTAACAGAGTCTGATGAACGGGATGGTTTTTGGGCATCAGTTCAATCAGGCGTTCTACAGCATCAATCGCTTCAGGAAAATGTGCCACATGTTTCAGCAAGACATCGGTTTCATTAGCCTTGAAAATGGCATCGCTCAGGCGTGATTCCAGACAATCTCTCCAGGCACATAGAAATGGACTTTCTGTTTTGGCCAGAAATACGCCGGTACATAACTTCAAGGCTGAATAGATATACCCAGCATCTAAAGATTGCTCTGTCATTAAAAAATCAGCCTCTACATGCGCCAATAAACGATAGGGTCTGGACCCCAGCATACCACCTAATACATCGCGTAACTGTGACATTTCTGCTTTTAAAGTACCCATACTGACCTTGCGCTCGCCATATAAGGCTTGATGCAAGGTATCTAGACTCAGACCCTGCGGACATAAGGCTAGAATGGTCAGAATTTCAATCTGTCGAGGAGTCAGAACCAGCATCTTGCCATTAAACAGCACTTGAGGTAATGAAAAAGCCCGAATAAACAGGCGCTGCTTCTGGCATTCTAGTAGAGCCGACTGGATAATCGTAGCACAGCGCTCCGCAGCTAGTAGTGCTAAACTGTTATGCTTTGGCCAGGTAGTCGACAGATCAATGACACCTAAGACCTGTTTTGAATAGGGATCAATAATCGGGGCAGCGTAACAAACCCAATCATGAATGGAGGACATGTAATGTTCACTGGAAAAGACACAGCTGGATTGTTGAGTTTTTAAGGATAATGCCAATGCATTGGTTCCGACTAGCTCTTCGCGCCATTGCCCACCTTCAATAAAATGTACACTTTCTGCGGCACTTTGCATTTGTGGGCTAGAAGCTGCCCAAATGATGGTGCTGCCGATATCTCCGACCGCCAGCACCATAGAAGATTGCTCGGCAATATGTTTTAAATCCTGAGCACAATGTTGCAGGGCTTGGGCTAAAGTTGAGGAAGAAGTGGTCTTTTTTAAATCCGTCAGCGGTGCTGCTAAACGATTCTTCGGGATTTCAGCCGAGGATGAACGTTGCCAGGAGCTGGCAATACTCTGTCCTAGCTGTTCTGCATGTAAGGGAGACAAACTGCTGTTTTGCCGAAGCTGATCAGTATTGTGCCTTTTTTCCATCAAATCTTGTTTTGTCATCATTCCTTATTCTCACAACAATTCATGATTTACATCCGCTGTAATCGTTATTTTTTTAAAATGGATGAAAATATCGTGAACATGCTAGCTCCAACCTTTTTCCAACCTTATACCAGTTATATTAATCAAATAAGGTGCAGAAGTACCTTATACCAAAGCTGTAGAAGCGGTTTTGCCATACGAAAATAAGCAAAGGAAATAAATATGCGTTACGTCGATCCTAATCAACCTGATTCAAAAGTTCATTTTAAAGCACAATACGAGAATTTTATTGGCGGCGAATGGGTCGCTCCGGTCAAAGGTGAATACTTTGACAACATCTCTCCGGTAGATGGCAAAGTCTTTACCAAGGTTCCGCGTTCTTCTGTAGAAGACATTGAATTGGCCCTGGATGCAGCGCACAAAGCCAAAGAACAATGGAACAGAGCATCGCCGACCACCCGCTCCAATATTCTGTTGAAAATTGCAGATCGTCTGGAACAAAATCTGGAACTGCTGGCAGTAGCAGAAACCTGGGATAACGGCAAACCGATCCGTGAAACGCTGGCTGCCGATATTCCGCTGGCTATTGACCATTTCCGTTATTTTGCCGGCTGTATTCGTGCGCAGGAAGGCGGCATTTCCGAAATTGATGAAGATACGATTGCTTATCATTTTCATGAGTCGTTGGGCGTCGTGGGTCAGATTATCCCGTGGAACTTTCCGATTCTGATGGCTGCCTGGAAACTGGCACCTGCCCTAGCTGCGGGCAACTGCATTGTGTTGAAACCTGCAGAACAGACTCCGGTCAGCATTCTGGTGCTGGCTGAACTGATTCAGGATATTTTGCCACCGGGTGTCCTGAATATCGTCAATGGTTATGGGGTTGAAGTCGGTCGCCCGCTAGCCACCAACCCACGCATTGCCAAGATTGCCTTTACCGGTTCTACCGCCGTCGGTCAGATGATCATGCAATATGCCACCGAAAATATTATTCCGGTGACGCTGGAACTGGGGGGTAAATCACCGAATCTGTTCTTTGCCGACATCATGGATCAGGAAGACGATTATCTGGACAAAGCGCTGGAAGGTTTTGCCATGTTTGCCCTGAACCAGGGTGAAATCTGCACCTGTCCATCGCGTGCGCTGATCCAGGAAAGTATTGCTGACGAATTTCTGGCGCGTGCCGTTGAACGGGTGAAACGGATTAAAACCGGGCATCCGCTGGATACTGACACCATGATTGGCGCGCAAGCCTCACAGGAACAGCAGGACAAGATTCTGGGCTGTATTGCCACTGGTCGTGAAGAAGGCGCACAGATCCTGACTGGTGGTGAAGCACGTCAGGAAGTGGGTCAAGGTTTCTATATTGAACCGACCATCTTTAAAGGCACCAATGACATGAAGACCTTCCAGGATGAAATCTTCGGGCCTGTATTGGCTGTGACCACCTTTAAAGACTTTGATGATGCGATCAAGATCGCCAACGATACGATTTACGGACTCGGTGCCGGGGTCTGGTCACGCTCAGCGCATATTTCCTACCGTGCTGGCCGTGCCATTCAGGCCGGTCGGGTCTGGACCAACTGTTATCACATCTACCCTGCGCATGCGGCTTTCGGTGGCTATAAAAAATCCGGCATTGGTCGTGAGAATCACAGAATGATGCTGGATCATTATCAACAAACCAAAAATCTGTTAGTGAGCTATTCGACCAAACCAGCCGGGTTCTTTTAAGAAGTGAAATACATTCAAAGCGAACTTCGGTTCGCTTTGAATGTATGGTAGCTAGCTTTCACAAAATATCAGCAACATCTTCAAGCTGCGGCCAATTCAAATAAAGTTTTTAGTCTATAAACACTTTTTTTAAAGGAAAGAGCATCACCTCAAATTTCTATTTGCAATAGTGTCATTTCAAGATAATTTCACTCTATAAAGATTTCGCCACATTCTCCAGCCATTGAGTGCCAGAAGAATAAAAATAAAATAAAGCACGGCGGTTAAATACAATGACTTATAGCTATACATGCCGACATAAATCACATCTAACACACACCATAATCCCCAGCTTTCAATATATTTTTTTGCCGCCCAATAACTTGCCACCAAGCTAAAAGAAGCCAACATGGAATCCAACCAAGGGAGTGATGCTGTGGTGAAATGAGCAAATAAGGCGCCAATCACCAGACCGGCGACAATACCCACAATCAGGCTATATACCCAGATTTTTTTATTCAAATAGCCAATCTGCACGGTGATAGCCTGGTCATGATTTTTCTTCGACCAGCTATACCAGCCATACAGTTGCATCAAGATAAATACGGCTTGTAATGCTGCGTCTGCAAATAAATTGACACGATAAAAAATAATCATATATAAAAATACAGCGACAATATTCACCAACCAGCAGACTTTATATTGTTTGGAGGTCAGCCAGACACCTAAAACGTTTAAAATGAACGCTGCAATTTCTATATTTTCCATAGCAATATAACCTGATTAAGCAGCCAATTTAGAAGTTCAGATTGAATGACAAGGTTGCTGTACGCGGCGAACCCAAGAATAAATAATCATCACCCAAAAATTCACCTGCATCACGCCAGTATTTCTTGTTGAACAGATTATAAATATTCAAGCGCAGCAATGCATCGGTCGTATTTAGCTTAAATTGATAAGCAGCGCCTAAATCAACCACACTATAACCTGCAACTTTCGCAGCACCCTCTTTGTTGGCATATTTGCTGGAACTGTATTGACCACCTGCCAGAACAGTGAAACCTGCAATGCTCGGTACGTTATAGCGAAGATGTGTTGCGAAACGAGCTTTTGGCACGTTTTGCGCCTGATGATTACCATATTCAACCGCTTCCACATTTTCTAAACGGGCTTTGGTCAAGGCTAAAGATGAAGTTAAGGCCAGATGGTCGGTTAATGCACCATTCAGTCCTAATTCCAGGCCCTGACTATGCTGTTCGCCTTCCGCAATAAAATAGCGAAGTCCTGAAATCGGCTTGCTATATTGATTGTCCTGACGTAAATCAAAAACGGCTGCAGTCAACAGGAAATCATGGATCTGTTGTTTGAAACCAATTTCATATTGCTCTGAATAGATCGGTGCTAGAGTTTCAGCCGCATTCTCTGCAAACCAAGGCGCTGTTTTTCCATCTGACAGGCCTTTAGCATACGAGGCATAGACGGTAGTCGATTCCAAGGGGCTATAGCTGATCGCAAATTGCGGTAAAAATTTGCCTAAATCAGTATCGCGGACTTTTACCCGATCTGCATCATATGCTTGTTCATCAAGCTCGATCCATTTTCCGCCAATCAAAGTGGTCCAATGTTCATTCCATTCAATACGGTCTAATGCTGTAAATGCAGTTTGTTTACTTTTAAGTGCTTGATATTTTGGTCCAGCATTCGCTGTTACTGGGGAAAAATCTATGGTTTCTGTATAAATATTACCTACACCAATCCATTCATTGACACCAGCAAAACGATCTCGCGATTTATTGGTTTGTGTAATATCAAAATTTAGATAATGTTGCGCCCAATTGGTATCAATCACCCCATCTAGTTTGACTTTAAATTGGTTGGTTTTAAAGGTTTCATCTGGATTACGAAAATCATAAATATCGTAATGACCATTCGCATCAAAGGTGTTGCCCAAGCCACTATATTCACATAACGTGGCATAACATCCCCAAGCAAATGTCGAATAATCATCAACCTTGGATTTACTGTGGGCTGCGACGAGTCCCAAGTTCCAGTCATCATTCAATGCATAGCTATATTTTAAACTGCTATTCAGACTATCGATCGTGACCGGTTTGCCCCAAGTCTGATAACCCAGCAATCGGTCCCATTTCACATTTTCTGGGACTTTACCATCCAGTAATTGATAACCTGGCACTGATTTTTGTTCGGAACGCTGTGCTTCAAGATCAAATTCTAATTTGGATTGCTCAGATGTTTTCCAATCTAAGGTCAATGCCGCTAGATAGCGTTCACCATCGACATGATCGACATAAGACTCCATCTGTTCATTCACCAGATTGATGCGATATCCGAATTGTTGCTCATCACCCCAAAAACCACCGAGATCAGTTGACACTGAAAACTGGCCGTGTTGATCGGCCGAGAATGTCAGTGCCTGAATATCTTTCGGTCGCTTGGTGACATAATTCACAACCCCACCCGGGGTCGACATCCCACTTTGAATCGCGGACATGCCTTTTAAAATTTCCACACGTTCTTTATTTTCAAGTGCGACGTTTTGTTCACCACGAATCACATTGCCATTAATGAGGTAGCTAGATGCCAAATCCAGTGCAAAGCCACGCGAGACAAAGTTTGGATAATAGCCAATTGCAGCATAGCCCTCACCGATGGCTGCATCATTTTTTATAACATCGCTCAGCACACGAGCATGTTGTTCAGCAATGAGATCAGCAGTCAAAATAGAGACCGATGCAGGTATTTTTTGCAGACTGTCCGTAGCAAATCCCTCAACATTCACTTTAGCACTCGAGTAAGGAATGCTTTGATCGGCTGTGATAACAATCGTGTCAAGCTTTTGAACATCGTCTTCAGCATAAGTCAGCGGGAC
Organism: Acinetobacter sp. NPDC052428; assembly: GCF_044547685.1. GTDB lineage: Bacteria > Pseudomonadota > Gammaproteobacteria > Pseudomonadales > Moraxellaceae > Acinetobacter > Acinetobacter lwoffii_G. Next base: position 10,678 of record NZ_JBIUAT010000041.1, on the reverse strand, counting down.
TAAACACAGCTGCGACAGAATGATCATATTTAAAGATCGGATTAATACATTCTGTTTGAGTTGACGAGTGTTCATACGAAACCTTATGTCTGTGAAGTGGGTGATGATGCTGGGTTTAGAGAGAGCATTGAGAAGATTGCAATTCATCTTGAATGAGCCGGGTTAAGGTCTGGGTAAATTGTTGACCTTGTTCGCCAAAGAACCAGTCCACATGACCGATAATCCAGTCGTAATAAGCCGCATCTGCATGTTGCTGGTTTTGAGTAATCCCAACAAAATATTCAAGCTCTGAAAAAGCGAAATCCAAATGCACGATTTTCAGTAGCTCTGGCAAAACACTAAAATCTTCTTGTGGATGTGCTTCGGAAAAATAAGCGTGTAGAAAGGCGGTTAAACCGGCCTCATCAATCTGAATATGTGGGTTCTGCTCTAATTCCAACCAATCAATGAAATTACGTTCAATCGTCACTGCCAGATCATAAAGTGCCGAGTTTCGGTCAGATAAACCAAAATCAATCACGGCAGTAATCTCAGCTTTGGCATCTGGCGATGACCAAAACAGATTAGAAGCGTGTAAATCGTTATGGGTCCAAATTCTGCTTGCCTGTTGCAATACAGGCTGAATACGCTGGTGAACCTGTAAGATTTGATCTAAAAAGTAAGGATCCAAATTTTTATCGGCAAAATAACGGCTTAATTCTGGACTGTTTGCAATGCGCCGTTGAATGGCTGTAACGATATTTTCACTGTCTAAAAGTTGCTGATTGGAAACCAAATAAGATGCTGATCTGCCTTGCTGCTCAGGAAAATCCTGCATCGCCAGATGTAGTCTGGCCAGTAAAGCCCCTGCCTTGGCGGCATGTTCAGCATAGAAAAAAGGTTTCCAGGATTGCTGATCTGCATACAGATCTAAACCGGCTGCTTTTGCATAGACTTCATAGGTCCAGTCACCCAGCTCTAAAGCAGTCAGATCTTGATTTGACCTAATCAATGCTGCAACAGGAATTTCTTTGCTGGCTAAATGCTGAAGAACGGCATGCTCCTGTAAAATATCGTGGGCACGACGAAATGAACAATGACTGCGCTTGATCAAATACTGATGCGCGACTGCTTCATCCCTGCTCACAAAATCCTGCTCCACCTTGACCAGCGCCGCAGATGAAAATGGCCGGGGACTACACCACAAAATCTGAATATGACCTTGTAAACAGGAATAATGCTGCTGCAGACTTTGTAATTCTGGATCAGAAATATGTGCCCAGTCTTTATTTTCCCAGGCATTGCCCATACCATGACCTAAATCATCAGTCATTGTGGTCATTATCAATATTCCTGAGCCAGATCATTATGTAATAATGGAAAATCATTGTTTAGGCGAACATGCAAACAGTATTTTTAAATACATTTAATATTGAAGACACGCCCTAAAATTAAGTGGTACATACCAGTATTAAATTGGAGGCAAGTTTAGCCTTATAAATATAAAAATAAAATAGATCTCTCGCATAAATCAAAAAATGATCTTCTTTTTGGTTAATATTCGAACTCCAGATTTCTTAGCATTCGCGCATAATCTGCGGATGAAATACATCAATTCAAACAAGCTTTCTGATCCTCAGTTCAAGCTATAACATAGTTTTGAAATGCACCGTAATTCATTTTCATGACTTCACTAAGTAGTTCTTTAAATCCATGTTCCTCAGCAGCAAATTCTACCAGTGATTCATTGTTCAGATCAGTAACACATGCCATGGTCGAAATGACCTGTACACTATGAGCTTTGAATTCGCCCAGGTATATTTTGTTGAATTACGTTTTTTTTATTAAGATATTTAAGGGAAAATTCTTACGGAAAAAATGTTTTTTATCACTGAACCATATACAAGTAGCTAAATTATCCTGCAATTTTTCAACCATCATTGGATGACTACCGTAAACTAGGTAAACAATATCACCAATATAGATATTATTCATCTTTAGTCAGCCAAGTATAAGATCAAAATTCTGAAACTTCTGATAAATAAATTAATGCCATCAATTGAGGACTTTTTTTAAACTGAGAAAGCGTTTATAAAGTCCAATTAAGTCCTTGTCCCATTTCATAAATAATGAGTATTAATGCAATTACCATTAGTAAAATCACAATGGCTTCGACCTTAGTGAGCATCTTAAATTCTCCACCTTTTATCTTTTATATAATAAACAAAGTGAACAATAAATAACAATAAGGTTACAAAAAAATTACTAGATGTTACAAAAACAGGGCTGGTAAAGAAAAATCTCTCAGAGGAGGTGCTAATTCTTTTCAAACTTAACCTTATGTACTGGGCGATGTCCTGTATAAGACTCATGACATACTGCGATTAATCAACACCCCCTTCTTCTTCTAAACTTAATAAGAAAGTATGGACACCCTGCATGTCATTTAACTCAATATTATTGCCGATCCATTTCATCGTAGTTGGTTTCATATTGTTTATGTCTTCTTGGATTTTATTGTAGGGGGGATTACCGCAGTTGACCATTGCTATGCTCTTTTTATAATTTGCCATTAAATTATCTTCCCTATAAAAGATTTTCAAGAAAATCGGTCTGTATTTGGCCAGTCAACGCTACAAAAAAAACTCATCCGATAAGTATTCTTACATAAACCCGAGGTTCTATAACTTGGATCCTGAATATCTTACATATGCAGACATAGCTCATACATCGGAATTTAAACTTACCCTCTACACTGAAATTAAGTTTTAGAAACGCAGAGGAAATTCAGATGGAAAAGTATTCAAAGATTCTAATCCTGAGCTTATTTGGATTTACTGGAACAGTAGCTATTGCAGATGAATCCATCCCAATAGAAGCAACTGCCGCCGCCGAAGCGCAACAGGTTGCTTTAGATTATGGAAATGAGAAAGACAAAAAATCTGAATCATCTGAAAGCCCTTAATTAAAGTGATGCCGGTCAGTTAAGAAATTGACTGGCATTTTCTTGGGTATTTCCGTGGTGTTCCTTTCACAACTCGTGGGCAACTCCTCACTCCCCTCTCAGGCAAAACATATCTCTTAGATTTTTCCAGTAAACTTTCTAAATGTTTAGGTAAATTACCTGCGGAGTCTAAAGAGTCGAATCTTAATATATTCAGAATGCCAATAGATGCAATATGAAAGCTGATTCTCAAAGGACTGACTTTTGCACGTTGAGCCATATGTTTCATTTGTCTTCTTAGAATATTGTAGGCAATAAAGCCCCCCATAATTATTGACAAACTAAATCAGGTTGCTTGTTCCTCAAATGCTTGCCCTCCTGTAAATCACTTTTGATTTCTGGGTAACGCATTTCTATTTCCCAGCGCTGAGCATAAAGCTTCGCCAAGCCTATCAGTGGCTATGTCTTTGGGTTCATTAATAAAGTGATATAACGTCTAATTTTCCCTTCCTGCTCAACTTCAATCAAACGCACTTCCCAATACCCCCTAATGTTGGATTAAGTTTCTTGGCATTTGCTGATATTGGCATCCTGATATGAAAGTCATGCTGAGAATTACGCTTGATTTAGAATTGTTCAAACACAATTTAAACCAGATCCCTTCAGGAACCTTTGTTCTTACAGATAGAGGTTATCAAAGGATTTATACTTTGTATCCCAATACCCTGTTGCCATTAGAGGCCAAAAGCCGCTGTAAACTGGATCCTGAACTAAAAATCTATAATCAGGAAATCAATAAAGAAGAATAGAAATTAAGTATGTATTTGGCAGTCTAAAAACTTTCAAAATGCTTTCAGAACGTTATCGCAATAGAGCTAAAAGCCCCCCCTTTTGAGATTCAATCTAGTTGCTGGAATTTATAATTTGCAACTGAGTAAGGATGATTTATGAAGGAGGTCTAATCTAAGAAAATAAAAAAAATCCTAAAACCATTTAACTTCTTAGGATTTGAATGGGCAGGATATAAATATAAGCTTATGCTTGAATATCTAAGGTCATTTCAATTTTGTCCTGTGACCAGATTTCGATGTCATATTCAATCACTAGATCATCTGATTTTGAAATACGTTCAATATAAGTGGCGGTTTGACTTAAAGGAATACCTAAGTGCTGGCTCTCAAAATGAGACACACCGGTAATTTTAATTTTTAACTGACTACTCGTGTAATTATAATGAAAGTGATTTTTAATGACATCTTGTACCGAAGTAATCACATCATAATTCAGCACATCTGGAAACAGCGCAACAGGTAAATAATTATATTCTAGAAGTACAGGTACATCATCAGCATAACGTAAACGGATAATTTCAATAAAGCCCAATTTACGATTTTCTTCGCTAAAAAGATTACTGTGATAGAATAGCTCCAGCTGTCGGGTCGAGATCAGTTCAGTTCTGGCATTAAAACCCTGTGCCTTCATATAAGAACGAAAATTTTCAATTGAGTTTGGATAATATTGAATTTTTTTATTACTCACGAACCAGCCGAGATTTTGCCGTTTGAAAATTTTATCTTCGGCACGAAGCTGTTCATAGGCCTTACGCACTGTTTCCCTTGAACAGTCAAACTTTAATGCCAAGTACCGTTCGGATGGAATTATTTGATTAGAACTGTAATTTTTCAATTCAGCCTCAATCAAATCTCTGATTTCCATATACTTCATTCAGTGAATCCAGTGAGTGCTCATAAGTGATAAAGATAGTACTAAATTAAAGAACAGAGGAAAATTGAAAACAAGGTACAGATCAGTAAAAAGATGCATTCCCTTGTTTTAATGAGAATGTTTAGCAGCATGATTGATACGTGATTCTGAGAGAATATCGTTGTCCACTCATAATGTTCTCATTTATGCAAAAAGAATAGACTAAATTTGTCTAGGAGAGTGGTGACAGTCTAATCTAATTAAAAGGCATCTACAAAATCGGCGGCTATTCGTAATAGTCGACTGAGAAAATCACGTACCTTGATTCTAGACATTATTGTCCACCTCTACTAACACATTTCCTGACACAGTCCCTATCTATACATTTGAATGCCTTTGACTATTAAAGATTATCTTTAATAAAATGAGCTTTATAGGGCAATATACTAAGATCTCCAGACTGTTGAATCCGGCAAGCGCACTGAGTGCGGTTCCGTAACGTGACACTGGGTAACGTCTTGGACTGCTGTATGTAGACAAAAATGAAAGCTGCGGTTTAAAGCTGGCGTCCTTCAAAATTTATCTCATTTTATAACTTATGTCTGGATTTTCAGGTAATTATATCGCACCAAAAAAAACATCTATTCACTAACGATCACTTAGGCTATTCATTATAAAAAAACAACCATACATCATTGATATATGTCCATTTATTTATAATTTTTTCATGGACATAAGTTAATTAGTTAATTTTTTAGGTCCCATATATCATCTAAGCGGAATCAATTAAAACCTGTTATAAATCAGTGTAACATTGAAATTTATAGAAATAATATTTAAAACCGTTTTTTATTTTGAATTAAGGTGTCATCAATTAGCTTGAGAAAATCTTACCGGTCCTCATAATTTTTTCATGACTAAACGCTATGCATTAAAAGATGATCAGTGGGAACAGATTAAAGATCTGTTACATGGACGAATGGGTACTGTTGGAGTAACGGCCAAAGATAACCGACTATTTGTTGAAGCGGTATCGTTCAGGTATCCCGTGGCGAGACTTAATCGAGCGCTTTGGTGATTTTAGAGTAGTGCATACTTGTTTTAGTCTTTGGGCTAAAACAGGTGTGTGGCAGAGAGTCTTTGAAGTGCTGTCACATGACCTTGACAATGAATATGTCATGTTAGACTCCACCCCATTGTACGTGCTTACTAACACAGCGCTGGGGGAAAATCAGGCGACTAGGCGCAGTAAAGGGGGCTTAAGCACCAAAATTCATGCCCGTACTGATGCTTTAGGCAACCCGACAGGATTTTATCTCACGGATGGGCAGGTCCATGACTTAAACGGTTCAGATGTGTTGCTGGACTTATCGTTGAGCCAGACCTGATTTATGGATAAAGCCTACAACTCTAGGGATCGGGTCATTGATCCAATTTTAGAGGCGAAGGGTCAAGTTGTGATGCCAGCGAAAAGTAATTCTATTGATCAGCGTGATTATGATTGACATATCTACAAGGCAAGACATCTGATCGAGAATTTTTTTTCCAAGCTCAAACAATATCGTGCTATTGCCATACGCTATGATAAATTGGCTCAAAACTTCTTATCAGCGATCTTTATGGCTTAATTGATAACACGCCCTAATTTGAGATTGTCAAAAAAAGTGTAGCAACTTGCTACACTTTTTCACTTTTCTTAATAAGCTGTTTTAAAAAATCTTCTAGTTGTAAGAGACTAGCTTCGTCAATTTCCGAGATATTCAGAGAAACCTTAAGCTGTTTTTGATTGAGTTTGATATTCCCCGCAATCTTACCTGCATATTCAATTTTTCTAACCACAGATGTTGTGGTCAGTTTTTCTGGATCCTGACTCAATATTTTTTCAGCATAGGCAGTAACTTTACTTTGCTCTAGTTTTTTGTCTTTTACTTTTTCCCAAGCCCCTAGTAAAGCCTTTTCGGCCTCAGAAAGTTGCTCTATATGATCCGACAGAAATTTTTTGAATGCAGTTGCAGCAGTACGACCTAGTAGGCCTGGTTCCACATCAAGGTCATTTAAAATTACTTGAGGCAGTTTTTCGTATGCTAAATACTTGTACATATCTTCGCGATTTAAACCCAGTGAATTGGCTAAACGTTGCTTGTTTTTCTTTAACTTCTCATCAAGTGAGTTCAGGCCAATAAAAATTTCATAATCTGTCAGGTCCTGACGCTTTAAATTCTCTGCTAAGGTTAACAAAGATGCTTCTACATTATTCGCATCAATGATAATCGCTTCAATCACAGACTTGCCGAGTAAATGGTGCGCCCGTAAGCGCCGCTCGCCTGCAATGAGTTCATATTTCAGATTATCAAGTTTACGCACTGTAATGGGCTGCAACAGACCGACTTCATTAATGGAATCCGCCAGTTCTTTTAATTGTGACTCTTCAAATAATTTACGCGGCTGGTTTGGACTGCGGCTAATATCCTCAATAGGAACATTACGTCTAAACTCTTTCAGCTCTCTAATATTGTCTTTCTGTGCTTGCTGATGTTTTTCTGTATTCTGTTTCAGTTTCTGAGCTAAAAGCTCTTTGGTGCTTGCCATAATACTCTCAGGTTTAAACTTTAGCTACAATTTCATTGGCAAGGCTTTCAAAAGCCTTACGTACTTTTGAATTTTTTTCTACATTCAAAAGTGATTGTTGCAGAATCGCTGCTTGATTAACTTTAGTACTTTGAGGAATGGTGGTCTCTAAAAGTTTTCCTACCTGTTTTAAGGCTTCATTCCGAATCAGCTTACAGACATTCTGACGTTCATCATGCTTAATTAGTAAAGCGCCTAAAAGCTCTAAATCTGGATTAATACGTTTGATCTTTTCAAGATGATTTAAAAGATCTGTTACCCCATACAATCCATATTGTGATCCGGATTCGATAGGAATAATGACATGTGTTGAAGATGCCAGGGCATTGCTGGTTAATAATTTAAGACTAGGTGGACAGTCGATCAATATAAAATCATAAAGATCTTTTAACAGTTCTAACTTGATATTTAACTCTTCAGAAGGACGGGGAGCTTCTTCTTTTAGTTGGTCTTCAGTTTTTCCTAAATTCAAGGAACCATAAATTAATGATACTTTTTCAAAGTTCGTTTCTTCTTGTAATGCATCTGCCAACAACGAAATATCGCCCACTAGTAATTCTGCTGTAGTCACAACAATTTCGCTTGGATGTTGGATCCCAATGTGTAAACTTGCGTTTGCTTGAGGATCTAAATCAATGACTAAAACCTTGTTGCCCAGATTGGCAAGTTCTGAGGCTAGGTGCACAACAGTCGTTGTTTTGCCACATCCGCCTTTATGATTAGCAACAGTAATAATTTTTGCAGACATGCGTGTCAGATGCTTCCGTATTTGAATGTTTAGTAATATAAATAACTTTCACTCATCTTACTATAGTTTTAAAATTTATAAATCCTATTTGTTCAGATGTAAAACAGCTTAAAAATAAATCTTTAACTAAGCTAGCTTAATTAATAATTAGAATAATTAGTTATTTAGCTAATTAATAATTAAGAGTGTATTTTTATTTTATAAAACAAATGCTTAGAGTTTTAAAGGTGGAAGGTTTGTCACTCTAAAGTGGAAGGTCTGTCACTCTAAAGTGGAAGGTCTGTCACTCTAAAGTGGAAGGTCTGTCACTCTAAAGTGGAAGGTTTGTCACTCTAAAGTGGAAGGTCTGTCACTAGGGTGGAAGGTTTGTCACTGCTATTTTTTAAACCGCTATTTTTATTTAAAAATAATTTAAAAAACAATTATTTAATATGTTAATAAAGTCTCATAACTAAGCCTTAAAGGTGGAATGATTGTCACTGTATATTTTTAACCTGTGGATAATCTGTTTTTATTGGATATTTCCTGATGATTATATGTGCAGTTATACCTTTCGAATCTAACTGAAAGGTGGAAGCCTTGTCACATCAGGGTTTCTATTTAATTTAACCTATCTGAATGTGGGTGAAAAAATAAAAATAGTCATTCTAAACTGTAATTTCGGGGGCTAAAGGTGGAAGGTATGTCACTGTAGGGTGGAAATATTGTATTTAATTCCACTTTAAAGGCAAAAAACCGGATAATAACGCTTTTTTTTGATGACGGACCTTCCACTTTTAGAATCTTGTGGTGAAAGTCTTGAAAGTTTTTCCACTTTTGTATATAAAAACTAAGTCAAATTATAAATATCACGGTTATGACAGAATCTGAACCATTGCAAGAAGAAACGAATTATATTCCCTACTGTATAGGCAACATTCGCCATAATGGCGTTGTCAGTACCAGTAACCGATTAATTCGCCCAATCGAGTTGTCATCCAATGAATATAAGGCACTTCTATATGCAATGGCGGTTGCGAATTATAGTGAGAAAAATAAGGTAAATAGTGAAATTACCGAACAAACTTATATTTATTTGTATAAGGATGATTTGGCAGATTTACTAGGATTAAATAAACGTAATTCAATTAATGTTGCAATAGATCGGATCTATAAAGAGCTTTCATCCCGAGTAGCTCATTTTATTATTGAGGAGCCTGCTGATAATGGTAAGAGAAAGACTAAAAAAGTACATTCTGTCGTTCCCATTATCCGTGAGTTAAGATGGGAAGATGACTCTAAAAATGCAATTCAGATTCGTTTTACCAGTGAGGTGTTGCCGTATTTCACTCAACTGGCTGGGGGTAATTTTACTACCTATCAGCTAAAACATCTTTTTGCCCTAGATTCTGTTGCCAGTATGAGTCTTTATACTTATTTCATTAAAAACGAATTTAAGTACGCCAATCAAAAGAGTTATGAAGTGCCATTACTTTTAGAAAACTTGAAAGCACTGATTGATATTAATGAAACCAAATATGATCGCTGGGTAGATTTTAGACGCTATGTATTAGACAAAATAGTGGCAGAAATTAACGAAAATACAGATCTACAATTAGAGTATGAAACCGTTAAGAAAGGCCGTCCAATTGTAGGTGTGAATTTTAAACTGCATCATCGGATTGCTGATAAGGCACTGGATGAAATTGCAGTGATCGAAAAAATCTATCTTGATGTTCCATTTGAAGACAATGCATCCGTAAAAGAATTAGGGGCTAAATTCGATACGAATGTACGTTCTTGGTATATTTTTAATAATGATGAAAATTATCAGCAGTTCAAGAAGTGGTTTAAAAAAGTAGGATGCCTCACTGACTCTCAAGCAAATATTGTCATTAATGACACTTTATTCCAAATGGATTTTGCTGAAATTGGTATGGGGCTGAATGACTTTAAACGAAATATGAAGCATAAACTTAAAAACAATCCGGAATTCGTTCAAAGTATTCGTGAAAGACTGAATGATATTTTTGGTAAAGAGCTGATCTAGCGAAAAGTGTAGCAACTTGCTACACTTTTTTAGATATATGTTCGTAAAGAATACAAGTGGTAAGGACCCTAGGATAAAAACGACTCTGTTGCATAAAGGCTTTAGAGATAGATCTTCCCTAAGTTATACAAATTCAAGTGACAACTTGGGTATGAGGTCTGCCTAATTTCTTAAATCTATTCAAAACGTAAGCGTTCGCTGAACACACCTTATGAACTCATCCTATAAGCCTTAATTTAGTCCCTACTTAAAAACAAGTGGGGATTAAATTTATGACTACAAATAACCAGACATCCATCACATCTCTTGAGAAAAAATGAAGAACATGCAGTGCTGAATTTAAACAGCAGATCGTTCAGGCTTGTAAAGCACCGGACGTTTCAATTGCTTCAGTCGCTTTGCAACATGGATTGAATACAAATTAATGTGGTTCCGTTAATTAGACCACTCAATTTAGTTTTATAAGTGATAAATCCGCTCTAAATATTTAAATTATGCTGCCATTACATTTTAGTAAATGTTGATCATAAAATTCATTTGGTGTTGCCTTATTCAAACTTGAATGAGGACGTATCATGTTATAAAAATCCAAATATTCAGCAATTGATTGTTTCGCTTGTTTAACCGTATCGTAAGCCTTCAAATA